>NZ_AEIQ01000131.1:0-4308 GCF_000152185.1 Dermacoccus sp. Ellin185
ACGCCCGTCCAGAAGTGATCACGCCCGCCGAGCGAGGAGAAGCATGAACATCGGATCCGAGATGACGATCGCCGAGATGATCGTCGAAGCGCTCGCCGAGTACGGCGTCAGCGAGTTCTGGGGTGTGGTCGGTGACGCGCTCAACCCCGTGGTCGACGCCATCCGGCGTGAGGACCGCATCGAGTGGGTCGGTGTGCGCCACGAGGAGGCGGGCGCGTTCGCCGCATCCGCGCAGGCGCAGCTGACGGGGCGTCTCGCGGTGTGCATGGGCACCGTCGGGCCCGGCGCGATCCACCTGCTCAACGGCCTGTACGACGCGAAGAAGTCGCACGCGCGCCGGTGCTCGCGATCTGTGGGCAGGTGCCGACGGAGGAGATCGGCACGAGTTTCTTCCAGGAGGTCGACAACGACGCGTTGTTCAGTGACGTCGCCGTCTTCACCGCGACGGTGACGAGCGCCAACCAGATGCCTCAGCTGCTGGAAGCCGCCGTCGCACACCAGGGCGTCGCGGTGCTCAACCTGCCGGGCGACATCAGCGGGTTGAAGCTGCCGCACGGCACGCGGACGCCGCGGTTCGCGCCGCCGCCGCTGCCGTCGTCACCGGCTGCGGATTCGCTCGACGGGGCCGCCGCCGCGCTGCGGGATGCCGAGAAGGTGACGCTGCTCGTCGGTCGCGGTGCGCGTGAGGCGCGAGAGGAGGTGCTCGCGCTCGCCGAGAAGCTCGCCGCGCCGACGGTGCTGACCCTCAAGGCGAAGGAGGGGCTCGAGCACGAGAACCCGTACGAGGTCGGCCAGAGCGGGCTCATCGGCAACCCGGCGGCCGTCGGCGCGATGGACGAGTGCGACGTGCTGTTCATGATCGGCACCGACTTTCCGTACCGCGAGTGGTATCCGGAGGGCAAGAAGGTCATCCAGCTCGACACGCGCACGCAGCACATCGGACGCCGCACGCCCGTCGACATCGCGCTCGTCGGTGGTGCGCGCGAGAGTCTGCGGGCGCTGCTGCCGATGCTCGAGCCGGCGTCAGGGCGCGAGCACCTCGAGAAGGCGCAGTCGAAGTACGCGGAGTGGATGGACGATCAGCGCAAGCTCGCCGACCCCTCGTTCGACGAGTCGCTGCTCGGCAAGGTGCGCTCGCTCGGCGACAACCCGGAAGAGAAGGTGCGTCCGGAGGCCGTCGCGCTCGCGCTCGACGAGGTGTGCCCGACGAACACGATCTTCACCTCCGACACGGGCATGTCGACGGTGTGGCTGTCGCGGCTGCTGCCGATGCGCGGAGAGCGCCGTCTCATCGGCTCGTACAACCCTGGGCTCGATGGCGAACGCCATGCCGATGGCGCTCGGCGCGCAGGCGCTCGATCGTCGTCGCCCCGTCGTCGCACTGTGCGGTGACGGCGGCCTCATGATGCTCGTCGGCGACCTGCGCACCGCCGTCACGTACGGCCTGCCGGCGACGTTCGTCGTGTTCAACAACAGCAAGCTCGGGATGGTGAAGCTCGAGCAGGAACAGGTCGGGCTGCCCGAGTACGGCACGGCGCTCGACAACCCGAACTTCGCCGACGTCGCCGCCGCGATGGGTTTGCGCTCGCGGCGCGTCGAGGACCCGGCCGAGTTGAAATCGGTTCTGCGCGAGGCCGTTTCGTCACCGGAGCCGTGGCTCGTCGAAGTCGTGACGAACCCCGACGAGGTGTCGGTGCCCGGCAAGGTGAAGCCCGCCCACGCGTTCGGTTTCGCCAAGGCCAAGGTGACGGAGTTCTTCACCGACCGCGGCCCGACGGGTGGCGGGGAGCACTGAGCGTGCACTGATTCTGCGCTGAGCCGACGGCCGGACGAGCATTGTTGCTCGCCCGGCCGTCGTCGTGAACATCACCGCGGCTCGGCACGGATCGGCCAGCCTCCTCCGGCTATGGCTAGAACCTTCGTTGGAGATGCACCCCTCGGATTGGCGCGCGAATACGGCTTGGCCCTGGTGTCTGGCGGCTCACCAAATAGACGACAAACATCGCGCAATAATTCTTGCGCTTCTAGCCGGTCGGTGGCAGGCTTGCGGCTATGAACGCCACGCCAGGGCGCGATGAGGCTACACACATCACGGATCCCAAAGCCGTCGCGGCTATCACGCACCCACTTCGAATGAGGCTGCTCGGCGAGTTGGCGCGCCGTGGCACAGCTCGGGTGAAGGATCTTGCGGACTTGCTCGACGAGCCAGCCAACTCCGTCAGTTTCCACCTGCGCCAGCTGGCCCGATATGAGTTGATCGAGCCCGACCCGGACCACACGGGCGACCGTCGCGAGCGGTGGTGGCGGCCGACCTCCGAGCGCGGGTTTCATATCGACCTGGCGGCGCTGCGGGCGCAGACCGGGGGTGAAGCGGCGGTGGACACGCTTCGACGGGTCGCGGAGGGGCACGTGGTCGCCCTGCATCGGGCAATCCAGGCTCGGGTTGGCGACGGCGCCGAGCTCGATCCCTCCGGTAGCTCATCGCCCTGCTCAATCAGCCAAGACTTCGCAGTTTGGCTTGATGATCAGGAGTTGGTCGAGATGCGCGCCGAGCTCAGCGCCGTTCTGGACAAGTGGAGCGAGCGATCCCGGGACCGTCGCAACCAGGCAGTGGCACATCCCAACCGGCGCGGCTACTACGGCATGCTCTTGGCCGCTCCCGAGGACGAAATGTTCCGCGTGTACGCCCGCCAGGAGGAAAATCGATGATGGATACCGCCGACTACGACGCGTTCGCCCCCGCTTATGTCGAGGAGAACGAGAATGGCCTGTTCAACAAGTGGTACGAACGCCCCGAGGTGCTACGCCTGGCCGGTGATGTTGAGGGGCTTCGAGTGCTGGACGCCGGCTGCGGCCACGGACCCTTGACGAAAGAGCTGCGCGATCGTGGCGCAACCGTAAGTGGCTTCGATGTCAGCCCCGCGATGATCGCCATCGCCCGCGACAGGCTGGGTGAATGCGCCGACATACGGGTGGCCGATCTCGCTGCCCCGCTGCCCTATGGGGACAACGAGTTCGACCTGATCACGTGTTCTCTTGCGCTGCACTACGTCCGAAAACTGGAGACCCACGCTCGGCGAACTGCGTCGCGTTCTACGCCCGGGCGGGCGGCTGATCGTCAGCCTGCTTCACCCCTTTTCCTCTTTGCCGCCCTGCACCGAGACCAGGACTACTTCGCACTCACCCAGTACTCCGAGGACTATGCGTTCGGCCAGACCACTACCGTGCTGACCTACTGGCACCGGCCCTTGCAGGATGTCCTCAATGCGTTCATCGACGCGGGCTTCACCTTTATCAGCCTGACTGAACCCAAGGTGCACCCCGACACCCCCAGCGAACTGCTGCCCCCAGGCGACAAACGGCAATTCCTCAGCTTCCTCTTCCTCACGCTCGCCCTACCCTGAGAACCCCGCGCGCCAGCAACTAACCAGCTTTGAACACCCTCATCACGACGTCACCGCGGAGGCGAAACCGCCTAGAGAATTCTTCGACCACGCGCGACCCACATCGCCACAGCACGGACGAAACCGACGGCCGGACGAGCATTGTGCCTCGTCCGGCCGTCGTCGTGAACATCACCGTGGCTCGGCTCTGAGGACCCGACGGCGTGAAGGTGGCGCTGATGACCCCCCGCAGGGCAGATAGCCTGCAGGAATGCTTCCCCTCGTGGCTCTCCACGGCCTTGCCAGCACCTCAGACGAGTGGGATGAATTCGCGCGGTCGCTCCCGCCTGCCTGGGAATTCATCGCCTTTGATCAGCTGGCTCACGGATCCGCTGCGGAAATGACCGGGGATCTGTCGCGCGAGGCACACGTCGCGCATGTCGTGTCGCAGATCCGTCGTCACGCGGCCACCCCCTGCGTGCTCGTCGGTCAGTCGATGGGCGCCCACACGGCCATGCTCGTCGCGGCGCATCACCCTCAGCTCGTGTCCGCACTCGTTCTCATCGAGGGCGGCGTCGGGGGTGAGGGACCCGAAGCGACGACAGATGTCATCGCATGGGTTCGCACGCTCGTCGACGACCAGGGAGAACCTCGTTTCGATGCGGTGGCCCTGGCGCGCGCCATCCAAGCAGTCCACGCGCAGCAGTTCTGGGAGGACTGGGAGCAGGTTTCGTGTCCGACGCTCATCGTGCGCGCACAGCACAGTTTCATCGCAAACGAAGAGCACGAACGCATGGCTGGCCGGCCAGGAACGCGGGTCGCGCTCGTCGCCGAGAGCGGACACGACATCCACCTCGCTAGGCCCGAGCCCTTGGCGCGGATCGTCATCGACTTCCTGCGCGAAGCCATCGCCGCATGACGGGAT
>NZ_AEIQ01000131.1:4323-12289 GCF_000152185.1 Dermacoccus sp. Ellin185
AACCGGGCTGACGTCCCATATCGGCGCGCACCCGGTCACGGTCGGGTGAGTCCGCCGGTCTGCCGGGCTGTGTGGCACATGGATCCGTCAATCCGACTTCATGGGCACGCAGCGTCTCGATCCGCGCCTCAGCCGCGCGCGAGCAGGACGTCGCGGGTGATCTCGAGGTGGCCAAGGTGCTGCGCGAGCTCCTCGACGACGTGCAGGAGCACGGCGCGGCAGTCGGTGACCTGATACGAGCGCGCCGGGGCGTCGACTCGGTCGGCCGGCGGGGCCACCGGGAGCGCGTCGAGGTCGGTGGCGGCGACGTCGTCTATGAAGGCCTGACGTTCGCGTGCGGCGCGTTCGACGAGCGTCGAGACGGGGCCGGTGGCGGTGAACTCAGCGTCGCGGTCGCGCGGAACGGTGCCCCCCAGGTTGACGGTGCTCGACCACCGACGCATCGCCCCGAGGCAGTGCGTCAGCAGCGCGTAGGGGCTGTTCGAGCCGGCGACGGGCAGCGTCGCGTTGGCCGTCGCGTCATCCATGTCGCGCACGATGGTGACGATCGCGTCGAACTTCGCCAGCACGTAGGCGAGGATGACGTCCTTCTCCGAAATCTGCGTCATGCCGCCAGTATGACGGCCCGTGGGCCTGCAGTTCGTGCCGGCGATTCGCCCCTGACGGCGAGGGAGACTCCGTCTACTGTGGCCGCATGAGCGATGCCCCCCAGCTGATGCAGACCGTCCTCGACGCGCGTGATCCGCGGCGCCTCGCGGAGTTCTATCGGCAGTTCCTCGGGCTGACGTATCGCGCCGGGACGAGCTACCGAGTGACGGCCCGGATGATGCCGACTGGCTCGTGCTGACGCACGCGGGCGGCCGCCGAGCGCTCGCGTTTCAACGCGACGAGGACCTCGAACCCACGACGTGGCCCGAGGGGCGCGTGCCGATGCAGATGCACCTCGACCTGACGGTGCCGGCCGTGGCCTCGCTCGAACGGCAGCGGGAGCGCGCCGTGTCGCTCGGCGCGACGCAGGTGCTCGACCGCTCCGATGACGACGATGAAGCCCTCTACGTCTTCACCGAACCCGCCGGGCATCCGTTCTGCGTGTTCGTGGCGTGACGGTTGGCTCAACCGAGGCTGCGCACCTCAAGTACCACGTGGTCCTGCTCGGCGCGTGCTGGCGGGGGAAGTAGGCGCGGCGTAGCCCCGTGAAGTAGCACGAGCCGGGCCGGACGTGCGGATCCCGAGGCCTCGCGCCATGACGGCATCTCTTCGCCTCGCAACTCGCCATGTTCGAACATATGTACTAAACTGGAGTCATGGACGAGGTCGCGCGCACCCTGCTTCGGCAGGCACGCAACCTCCCGGTTCTCGATCGGTTCGAGCTCTGGGAGGCGCTGAGTCACGCCCTCTTCGACGAGGCACTCAACGCCGAGGGCGCCTTCGTCGAACGTCCCGTCATGACGCTCGACGAGCGGGCCGCAGCGCTCGAGGAGGCCGCTGTCTCGCTCGAGCGCGCTGCTGCCACCGCGTCGCGGGTGTCACGCTCCGCGGACGCGACGATGCACGCTCTCGCCGCACGCCACCACACCGTCCATCGCGAGCGTGACGACATCGAGTGGGAGTCGATGGACGATCGCGACTACCCCCTGACGCCCGGCGAGTTCGCCGCGGCAGCGCTCGGCCCTGCCCTGGGCGTGTCCAGTTCTCACGCCGAAGCGATGGCCGCTGATGCCGAGCGCATCCGCCACTGCCTGCGTCCCCTCTTCGAGCAGGCCGGCGCCGGGCGTGCGCGCATGAGTTCGGTGGTCAAGATCAGTGATGTGCTGGCGCATCTCGACGACGCGCAGATCGCGGTGGCGTTGCCGCACCTGATCCACGCGAAGGCTGCCACCGCGGGCTCCACGGCGGCGAGCAACCGCACGACGCGAGTCCTCGACGCCCTGGGGTTGACCGAAGACGAGGACGAGATCGACATAAGGGCACAGCTCGGTGTCTGGTTCGCGCCACACCCCGAGCACCCGACCCTGACGGAGCTGCGCGCGGTCCTGCCCGCGCGCGACGCGGCGGATCTCAAGGCCGCCATCCACTCCCACGCACAGGAGCTTCGCGACTCGGCCCCGCACGTACTCGACGTCGCGCTGCGCGAACCGATCAATGCGCTGCGCGCGGACGCTCTCGTCCTGCTGGCGCTGGCCAACGTGCACGTCACACCGGTTCTGCACCTCCAGGTGCCTGTTGTGCGCTCTCGTCCCTCGGTGGCCGGTGGCGCGGAGGCGGTGGAGCGGGTTACTCACACCTCCGGGCCAACGCTCGACGGGAGCGCGAGCCGCGTCAGCGTCCTCGACGCGGATGGCGTCTGGAGCGGCCGTTCCGGGCCTGGGTGGCCGGATGCCGCACGCGCATCGGAGCGAGTGTGGAACCGCCATTCCGGCTCAGGTGGCCCCGACTCCACTCGCGAAGCGAGCGGCGTGTGGACCCGCCGTCCGGGCTCAGGCGGCCCGAATGCCGCTCGCTTATCGGAGGGTTTCGGTGGCGTGGGGCCGCCCAGCGGTGCCGATGGCGTCCCCCTGCGAGGCGGGGTGGGCGAACACAGCTCGACGAACGGCTTCGGTGATGCCCGCGTGCCGGGCGTCGGGACGATCGTGGCCGCTGTCGTCGAGGAGCTGGCCCGCGTGGTGGGCGCGGTGTTCACGACGGAGCTCATGGACGCCGAGCGCTGGACGACGATCGCCACGAGCACGCAGAAGTATCGTCTGTCGACGGCAATCCGCACGTTCGTGGAGCGTCGCGATGTGCACTGCCGGTTCCCCTGGTGTTCGCGCCGCGCGGAGGGGTGCGATGCCGACCACGTCGTCCCCTTCGCCGACGGCGGGGAGACGAGTGCCGCGAATCTGCAGATGTTGTGTCGTCATCATCACCGGGCGAAGACGTTCGGTGGTTGGGCCGTGCAGATGAACGCTGACGGGGTGTGCACCTGGCAATCGCCTTCGGGGCCGATGATGCTGACCCACCCGAACGATGCCGTCCCCCGCGATCCTGACGACCAGAGCTTCACCGTCGATCTCGACCGCGCGGCTTGGCCACTCGCTGCGGGACCTGCGGCTCTCGAAGCCACGCGTCCAGCCGAGAGCGCGCCGGCCGGCTAGTTTCAGCCCGGGCGCACCGCGAGCATCGCCCCACGCCGCTAGCCCGGCCGGTGCGTGTCCCTACCCGAGATGACGACGGTCGTCGTGGCCGCGGGCCCAGCCGTGCGTCACCCAGCCACCCTGGCTCGAACGCTGTACCTCTGGGCTGTCACTCCATCCGCGTGGGTCGCTTGGGCGACTGAGAGCCGCCGCTGATCACAGCGTCGTAGACCTCGTCGACCGCACGCGGTATCCCACCTCCAACGGGACGTCGGCCAGCGCCATTACCTTCGCCGCCGGCGTCGCCGGGCCCCGCGTCGCCGCCGACGACCTCGTTGACGCCCCCGTCGCGCGACGTCTGCGCTCCGGCACACCTCACGCCTGCGCGCGCCAACATCTGCGCCTGCCAGGGAGCGCGCAGCGCCGCGGCATGCAGGGCGGGCTCGTCGCTGAGCACACGATGCGCGGCGTCCTGACGCAGGTGCCCGTCGTGCAGCAGCGCGAGGTCGTCGGCCCACTCCCACGCGAACGCGAGGTCATGCGTCGACAGGGCGATCGTCGTACCGCGTTCCTCGAGCGACGTGAGGCTCGCGAGCAGCGCCTCGACGCCGGCCGGGTCGAGACCGGCCGTCGGCTCGTCGAGCAGCAAGTACGCGGGGCGCATCGCGACGGCACCCGCGATGGCCACGCGTTTCTGCTGCCCGAACGACAGTTGATGAACCGGCCGATCCGCGAGGTCGCTGATCCCGAGGACGTCGAGCGTCTCCTCGACGCGTCGCCGCACCTCGTCGGGCGGCAGCCCGAGGTTGGTCGGGCCGAACGAGACGTCCGCGAAGACGTCCGCCGAGAACAACTGATCCGCCGGATCCTGAAGCACGAGCTGCACGAGCTGTCGATGACGCTCCAGCCCGCGCCGCGAACGCTGCAACGCCACCCCGTCGACGACGACGTCCCCTGACGTCGCCGCAACCGACCCGGCCACGGCGCGCAACAGCGTCGTCTTGCCTGCGCCGTTCGCGCCGACGAACGCGAGCCGCCGCCCCGGCTGCACGTCGAGGTCGACGCCGTCGAGTACGGCGTCCCGACCGCGATACCCCACGCGCAGATCCCTGACACTCAACCCACGGGTACCAGTTGCCTCCCGGCCGCCGGGCTCAGCCACACGTGACTCACTATCTCGAGCGACGCCGTTCGGCCCAGCTTGCCTGTTCTGCAGCCACCTGTTCATCGCGACATCACCGCCCACGTGATGAGGGCGCTGACGACGAGCACGACACCACACAGCGACCGCCACGACGCCTGCCGCGCGGGCGTCGTGACGATGAGGTCGCCCGTGTATCCACGTCCGGCGAGCCCCGCTTCGAGGCGCTGGGCGCGCGTCCAGGCCCGGACGAGCACCCCCGCGAGCAGCGTCCCAGTGCTCGCGAGCGCCGCGCGGCGCGTCGCGTATCCGAGGCGCGCCGTCTGACTCTCCCGGATCGTGCCGACCGAGTCGAGCAGCGTGAAGATCATCCGATACACGACGCCCGCGATCTCGACGAGAAACGCCGGCACCCCGACGCGCCGCAGCCCGCCGAGGACGTCCGTCATCGGCGTCGTCAGCGCGAGCACGAGGACGGCAGCCGCCCCCGCCGCTGCACGCGACCCCGTCAGAACGGCTCGATCGAGCGACGATCGCCCGATCGAGAACGGCCCCGCCTGCCACAGCGCGTCATCGGGCGCGGGGCCGATCGACACGAGCACGCCCACGAGGCCGATGACGACGAACACCGCCGGCAGCGCCCACACACGCAGCACGAGCCCGGGCGCGACGCGCGCACCCACCGTGACGGCGACGAACGCGACGACGACGACGGCCAGGTCGACGCGCACGTCCCGCGCCACCATCGCCACGGCGAGAAGACCGAGCGCCAGCGCAGCCTTCTCGCTGACGGCATGCGAGCGCCACGCGCTGCTCCACGCCGCCTCGTCGATCGCGAGATGAGCCACGCTCAGGCGATCCGCGAACCGTCGGACGCGTTCGTGACGACACCCGTCGCAGCGTCATCACCTGGGGCAGCACGACGTGACGCAACACCGCTACCCGCACTCGCGACACCCGACGCCGCGTCGCGGTTCTTGCGACGCTCGCGGAACGTGCCGAGGACGAAGCCGAGGAAGCCCGCACCGAGCGCGGCCTGCATCGCGAACAGCCCCGATTCGACCTCGCCACCGGGCTGCGTCCAGAACGGCTCGAACCACGGCTTGTAGTCGGGGTCGGACTTCTCGATGGTCTCGGTGGCCGCAGCGTCCGTGCCACCGAAGTCGCCACTGCGCGTGCCC
Source organism: Dermacoccus sp. Ellin185 (assembly GCF_000152185.1). NCBI lineage: Bacteria > Bacillati > Actinomycetota > Actinomycetes > Micrococcales > Dermacoccaceae > Dermacoccus > Dermacoccus sp. Ellin185. The sequence continues at coordinate 9,759 of NZ_AEIQ01000131.1, forward strand.
ATGACGAGCGCCAGGACGAAGATCGCCGCCGCGAGCACGACGAGGAGGACGTTCGTCAGTCGACGGTCACGCACGGCTCGCCTCCTTCGCCTCGACGTCGGCCGAGACCGCGACACCCGCATCGAACCCACGATCGCGTCCGAATCCCAGACCGGCGAGCTCCGGGCCGGCCCAGGAGCGCAGCGCGTTCATGAGCAGCACACCGACGAGGCCCTCGACGATGGCGAGCGGAATCTGCGTCACCGCGAACAGCCCGAGAAACCGCGACCATGCGCCGACGAAACCCGTCGCGCGGTCGGGGAAGGCGAGGGCGAGCTGCGTCGCCGTCGTCACGTACGTCATGAGGTCGGAGACGGCGACGGCGCAGAACACGGCGATCGACAGCGGCGCGCGACGCATCAGCCGATAGACGCCGTACCCGGCCCACGGCCCGACGACTGCCATCGACATGACGTTCGCGCCGAGCGTCGTCAGCCCGCCGTGCGCGAGCAACAGCGCCTGGAACAGCAGCACGATCGTGCCCAGCGCCGCCATGACGGGCGGGCGGAAGATGATGGCGCCCTCGCCGGTGCCCGTCGGATGCGACGAACTCCCGGTGACGGACGGCAACTTGATGGCCGACAGCACGAACGAATACGCCCCGACTCCGCCGAGCAGCAGCTTCGACTCCGGATGCTTCTCGATCGTGCGCTTGATCTCGCGCGCTCCGTGGATGACGAAGGGTGCCGCTACCGCACTCCAGGCGGCAGCGTGAACAGGGGGCAAGAACCCCTCAGCGATATGCATGAGTGCACCTTCCCGGGATGACGCGTCCCGCTCGATGGCGTCACCCCGAGTTCCTGACTCACGGAAATCCCGTTCACAGTGGCGCGACCGTGCCGGATTCTCACCGGCTTCCTCGTCCTGGGTGACGCGCGCTGCCCACCCTAGCGAACCGCCCGCCCGCCGTGGGCGCCCGGGACGCAGTAGCTCCCGCAACGGTGATCACACCTTCGTCGTGTCCGGCCCGCCACCTCTGACGGCCCCTCGCGCCACCGCCCCACGGCCAGGCTTCACCCCGGTGCTCCCCCACGCCCGCGCTGCGGCACCGCACCACGTCGACATTGCGACGTCAACACCACGCCAGATCGCCCGCGAGCGCTCATGGCCGACGCACAGGATCTCGACATCACCCACCCACACGCGAGCGCGAACGTGGGGGACGTGGAGAACACGACGGTGACACGAGTCCTGACGGTGGCAGGCGGCGTCCTCGCAGCCTGGATCCCGGTGCTCTACCTGCGCCTGGACGCGCAGCGCGTCGACCCTGCGAGCATCGCGGCGTGGTTGGGGCTCGACGTGAGCGAACTCCTCGCCCTCACCGCACTCGTTCTGGCCACCAGTCGACGCGCCGCGGCCACCCGGCTCATCGGGCTCGTCGCCGCGACGCTGTTCGTCCTCGACGCCGTCACGGACATCGCGAGCGCGACCACGACAAGTTCGCTCGCCACCGCCGTCGCCATGGCGCTCGCCGCCGAGATCCCCGTCGCTCTCGGATGCCTACGCCTCGCCCTGATGCATGACGCGCCGGCCACGACGACGCAGCTGGCTCACGTCAGCTCCTGACCAACGCCGGCGCGAGAACAGGCGCCAGCTCGAACTCCCGTCCCAAACCGCGATTCGCGTCCCCATCTGCGAATCCCGTCCCCAACGACTCGCCGACCTCACACCTACCGTCGAGACGCCGAGACCACGAGGCGACGTCACCGTGAGACGCCGCAACCACGAGACGACGAACGCCGGCCGGATGCTTGTCGCATCCGGCCGGCGTCATGTTCGCCTACACCCGATTCCTCGCGTCGTCTCCGTCGAGACGATCAGGCGCCGAGGCCAGCACTACGACGAGGCGCCGACATCAACCTTGCGTCGGGGTCGCCTCGAGCGTGCGCAGGCGACCGTCGACCATCTCGTGCAGCGAGTCGACGGCGTCGAGGGTGTGCAGGTCGTGCGTCACCATGATGGTCGCGGCCTGGTGTTCGTGCGTCACCTTGCCGAGCAGTTCGACGACGGCGGTGCCGCGCTCGGTGTCGAGCGACGCGGTCGGTTCGTCGACGAGCAGCAGCTTCGGCTCGTTCATCAGCGCGCGGGCGATGCCGACACGCTGACGCTGACCGCCGGAGAGCGCTGCGGGGCGGCGGTCGAAGACCTTCTCCAACCCGACGGCGGCGAGCAGTTCCTCGGCCCGCGATGCGGTGTCCTTGCCGTGACGCCCGGCGATGCGCGCAACGATCTCGAGCTGCTCCACGGACGTCAGCGACGCGATGAGATTGCTCTGCTGGAAGACGAACCCGATCGACGACAGGCGCACCGCTGCGGCGTCCTTGTGCGAGAGCCCCGAGACGACCTTGCCGTCGATCGTCACGATGCCGGAGTCGGGCGTCTGCAGCAGGCCGGCGACGGCGAGCAGCGACGACTTGCCGGAACCCGACGGGCCCGTCACCGCGGCGAACTCGCCCGCGGCGACGTGCAACGACACGTCGTTGACGGCCGTG
>NZ_AEIQ01000130.1:0-13027 GCF_000152185.1 Dermacoccus sp. Ellin185
CATCAACGAACGGCCCCGCAAGGTCCTCGGCTGGGCCTCATCCCACGACGCCTTCACCGATAGCCTGAACACCATCAATGGTGCGTTGACCGGTTGAATCCGCCATGCTGGGTCGACATGAAACCCGAAGCGGCCGAGCGCATCGTCGAGCAAGTCCGCCGCCATCGCCGTGTCGCGACCGCGACCATCCTTCGAGCGGTGGAGCAGATGGCGGCGGACGGGAGGGACCGCCGAGTGCGGCTGATGCTCGAGCTGCAGGCCCACGGCGCGGAGTGGTTCTCCGACCCGGCCGCGGGCTCTGTGCTGTTCGGCACGTTCTACGACCTTCTCCACGCGGACGGCGCGCGTCTGCCCGAACGACGCTGCGGAGGCTGCGGCACCACGCGCACGCTCACCGAACGCGTCGAGGGACGAGTGAGCTGCCGACGCTGCTACCGGATCGCGCACCATGCCCCCTGCGATGGCTGCGACGACGTCACCAACCTGGAGCGGGTGCTCTCCGACGGGCGGCGACTCTGCCAACGCTGCACGAACAAGCTCCCCGACGAGAACGCCGTCTGCGTGAGCTGCGGCAACCATCGACTGATCGCCTACCGCAGCCCGGAGGGCCCGCTGTGTTCAACGTGTCGGAGCTCCTCCCGGCTGGACACCTGCACGGACTGCGGGGAGCTTGCGCCCTGTTTGTTCCACGGCAGCGAGAAAGCGATCTGCAAACCCTGCTCCGACAAGGCCAGCGTCGACACCTGCACGATCTGCGGGAACGAGCGGCAATGCCGCTGGCCGGGAACCGCGCGCGCCGCCTGCGAGCAGTGCTCCAACCCTCGCCAGCCCTGCGTGAGCTGCGGGGAGGTCCGGCTGCGCCACAAGCGCACCGAAGACGGCTCCGGCTATCTCTGCTGGGCCTGCGTTCCGCCGATCATCGAGACCTGCACAAGCTGCGGAGACGCTCGGATAGTGAACGGCCGGATCGAGGGCCGGCCGTTCTGCCCGCTCTGCTATCCCCGCCAACCGGAGTCGTTCCGCCCCTGCACCAGCTGCGGGACCATCACACGGCTGATCGCGAAGCTCTGCCCCCGTTGCCGAGCCGATCAGATGATCCGGGAGATGGTGCCCGACGAGCTCGCCGCCTCCGATGCACGCATCGCGCATCTGCGAGAGCGGTGGTTCCAGGGTGCTCCGTCGAAGATCGTCTACGCCTTCGAACGCGGCACCGTCGCCTGCACGCTGATCACCCGAGTGCTCACCGCCCCATCCCTGCGCACTCACGCCTACCTCGACCAGGCCGGCTCGGAGTATCAGACCCGAGCGGTTCGGTCCGTGCTCATCGACCACGGGCTGCTCCCACCGCGGGACGAGCTGCTCGCCCGGTTCGAGCTCTGGCTCGACAGCGCACTTGCCGAGATCCCCGACCCGGGTGAACAGCGCACCGTCACCCAATACGCGCGATGGCGACACCTGCGCGCACTGCGCCGCAACACGATGCCGTCCCGATCAGGCCAGCTGTCCTGGCGGCGGCTCGAGATCGCGGGGATCATCGAACTGCTGGAATGGATCCATACCCGCGGAGGTTCTCTCGTGTCCCTCACCCAGGCGGATGTCGATGAATGGCTCACCGGCGGCCGACGCCCGTTCCTGCACCACTTCCTGACCTGGACCGCACGGGCCGGCGCATCCCGACCGCTCACCGCTCCACGCCCGCCATCAGGAGCCTTGAGCCCGCAAGCCATGAGCGACGAGGAACGCTGGCGGCTGCTCGCCGATGTCACCTCCGACCCGTCCATCAACCCGCACACGAAGCTCGCCGCGGGGCTGATGCTCATGTTCGGCGTCCGGGCGGCGAAGATCGTCCAGTTGCGCGCGGAAGACGTCACCGTCACGGACCAGGCCGTGGTCGTTCGCCTCGGCCAGGAACCTCTCGTGCTCCCCGCCGAGCTCGCGCCGGCGGCCGCGGGAGCCGCCAGCAACCGCACCGCGCCTCGCATGTTCGTGGAGAGCATCGAACAGGAGTGGGTCTATCCCGGAACCCGGGCCGGGCATCACATGGCCCCCGACACGCTGAATACCCGGCTCCGCGCTGCCGGCATCCCGCCGCGACTTGCCCGCACCGGCGCGCTGATAGCGCTCGCGCAGGAACTCCCACCCGTCGTTCTCAGCCGGCTGACTGGCCTGGACATCTCCTCCGCGATCGCCTGGTCCAACGCGATCGGCGCGAACAGCACCGCCTACGCCGCCGCGGTCGTCGAGCGCGTCGGCATGCCCCTCCCAGTCGTCCTGCACTGAAATCTGACGATGACGTTTCCAGGGATGTCACGTCGTGAGAATCGGGCGGCACCGATTCTGCTCGGCGGTCAACTCGTCCTGATCGTGGCCGCGCTCTCCTTCGACATAGGCCACGAACAACACCCACGCCGTGTCCGATGATCGGCGTCGGGTGGGAGGGCGTCTGGTGTCCGAGTTCGTCGTTCCGGTCAACCACGTCGTATGACCTTGACGTGCAGGAGCCGCTCAATGCCGCTCGGTCGGCACGCTCGGCCGGTCCCCGGGAGAGTGCGTCGACTGAGGGTCGCAGCAGTCCTCCTCGGTCCTCCGTCCGGAGTTCCGACGGCGTTGATGAAGGAATCCGCTTAGTAGCACGATGAGCACCACGGTGGTAGACAGGCCGGCGATGACGCCGGTGTTGCTTTGGAGCCAGTTCGATATCGTCGCCGAGACAGCGGCGACGTCGGTGCGCCCTGCGGAAGGGGCATCGCCGACGACAACTGGAAACCAGTACCAAGCCAGGTAGACGCCGGTGAGGATCAGGACGGCGGCGGTGACCTTGGGAACGAATCGTGTCAGTGCGGCGATCCGCCTGGACAGCACAGAACCGGCTACGGCGGCGACCACGGCGACAAGCAGCAGGACGGTGGCGGAGCCGGCGGCATAGATGGCGAAGACGAGGAGCAGCCCGACGAAACTGGCTGTCGCCTGGGCCTGGGCGATGACCGCGAGGAGTACGCCGAAGGTGCACGACAGCGAGGCCGCGGCGTAGCCGACGCCGAAGACGACCATGCGCACGGCGCTGGGCAGCCGTTCGATTGCGCGGCCGGGTATGCCGGGAAGCCGGAGGGACATAGAGCGTCCGGCTAGCATCGCCCCGCCGAGCAGCACCAACAGGATCCCGACGGCGAGGCCGAGGGCTGGGGCGGCCTGGATCAGGCCCCGTGCGCCGGCGCTTACCGCGACGCCAGCCAAGGCGAGCGTGCCCGCAAACCCGATCGTCAGCGCGAGGCCAGCCCGTAGGGCGCGCAGCAGGCGCACCGGGGCTGAGGAAGAGGCGGCGTCGCCCAGCGCATGGGTGATCCAGGCCGGGAGCAGCGCGAAGCCGCAGGGATTGACGGGGGCGATCATCCCGGCGGCGAAGGCAAGGGCGAGGAGTCCGCCCATCGCTCAGGCCCCGGCCTTGTGGAGCGCGGAGACGATCGTATCGGCGTCGGGGTCGGTGGCGCGGAAGGTCACCTGTCCGTCACTGTCGACGATGATCAGTGTAGACAGCGCGGCGACCCCGAAGCGCTGGGACAGCGCCGCGCCCTCGTCGATGGCGGCGGGGACATGCACGGCGTCGACGTACTCCATGAACCTCTGAATGGTCTCGGTAGGTTCGCGCGGATCCATGTCGACGGCGAGGAACTGGGCATCGATGCCGGCCTCCTCGGCCGCGGCTGCCGCCTGACCGAGGGATCGGACTCCGCCGACGCATTCGCCGCAGCCGACGGAGAAGAAGAACACCGCGGTGGGCTTCCCGGCGGCGGGCAGGCTGATCCGCTGAGCGTCGATGCTGGTCACCGTCGCGGCGGTGGCAGTCTCGGCAGAGACGGGATCCTTATCAACGGTGCCGCAGGCGGTCAGGATGAGCGAGCCTGCGAGCAGGAGGGTGGCGAGCGAACGACGGGCGCGGGAGCTGATCATTGGTTCTGTTCGCCCTTCGGGTCGGTGCGGTGAGCGGATTCGGTGGGCGGGCAGCAGTCAGGTTCGACACGGCCGCGGCGGGTTCGGCGGCGGACGACGACGAGCAGCACGATCGCGAGGAGCGCAATGCCCACGCCGATCACCCACGGGTTGCCGAGAAGGAGCCCGCCGATGCCAGTAAGCATTCCGCCGGCGATGAGCACGGGCAGCGCGCAGCAGATCGTCATGAGGAGCACGGCACCGGCTCCCAGGAGTAGGCCACCGCCTCGCGTTCGGTCGTCGTGTTTGGAGGTCATAGCGTTCTCGAATCCTTCTGTGTCGCGGGTCAACAGCAGCGGGGACAGTCGTCGGCCACCGGGGTGTCGTCCTGAAGCAGGTCGAGCAGGCTCGTTGTGAGCTCGTTGCCGATCCGGTAGGCCTCGGCCACCGACACCACCTCGGCACCGGGATGCTCAGAGAGCCACCCGGTGGCGTCGTCGACGGAGGCGAAATAGTGCACCTGGTTGCAGAAGGCCGAGCGGATCGAGGTGATCTGCTCCAGGTTCACCAGCGACACCACGGCGCTCGGGGGTGTGACGCCGGTGACACCGGCAACCGGATCGATGGTGACGCGGATCGTCTCTCCGCTGGCCGGGGAGACGGACTCCACGCGCGCTGGGCGATCGAGGAGGGCCGGGAAGATGAGGGTGTCCAGGGCGCACCAGGTGTAGAGCTCCTCACCGTCGACGGTGAACCGGTGCGGTGTAGGGCGCAGCGTGAGGCCCTGGCCGACGATTCGGCCCTGGTCGTCGTACTCGGTGTCCTGCATCGCGGCCAGTCCGAGCCGTACCTCGTCGATCGTGCGGCCCGCAGCCACGGACAGCTGTTGGACGGTGACGGGGTCACCGTCGGCGAGCAGCCGCAGCAGCGGGATGAGCAGGCCGGTCTCTCCCAGTCGGCTGAGCCGCTCGGGCAGTTGCATGCTGAGGTCAGACATCGTGGGTTCCTCCAGTTCGTTCACGCGCAGCACGACAGGAGCGACGGGTCGGTGGTGAAGGCCTTGGCGGCGATCCGGATGCCCTCGGCCATGGTCAGGTAGGGGGCCCAGGCGTCGGCGACCTCGGCGACCGTCTTGCCGAGCACGTGGACCCCGGCGGCGGCGAGCTCGCCGGCGTCCTTGGCGACGGCGGTGATGCCGAGGATCTTCCCGGTGTCGGCGTCCACGACGATCTTGACGAAGCCGCGGGTGTCGCGGTTGACCAGTGCGCGGGGCACGTGGTGCAGGGGCAGGACGCGGCAGTCGCAGCGGATCCCGGCGGCGACGACGTCCTTCTCGGTCATCCCGACCGCGCCGATCGCCGGGCCGGTGAACGTCACCCTCGGCAGTCGGGCGTAGTCCACGGCCCGATCGGCGTCGGCGAACGCGTTCTCGGCGACGAGGGTGCCGTGGTGGGCGGCGACGTAGACGAACTCGGGGTGGCCGGTCACGTCGCCCGCGGCCCAGATCCGCGGGTGGGAGGACTGCATCCGGTCGGAGACGACCACCTCGCCGAGGTCCCCGGTCTTGACCCCGACCCTGTCGAGGCCGAGCCCATCGGTGGCCGGTCGTCGTCCGAGGGCGACGAGCACCTGGTCGGCGCGGAACTCCTCCCGGCCGCCGGCGACGTCCGCGGTGACGACGGCCTGCCCGGTCGCGGCGTCGCGGGACACCCGCGTCGGCAGCGCGCGGCGGACCACCCGGATGCCCTCGTCGGCGAACACCTCCTGCAGCGTCCTGGACACCTCCGGCTCCTCCTTCGACGCGAGCCGGGACCGGACCAGCACGGTGACCTGGGAGCCGAGCCGGGCGAACAGCTGCGCCTGCTCCAGGGCGACGTAGCCGCCGCCGAGCACGAGCAGGGACTCAGGGAGTTCGGTCAGCTCCATCGCCGTGGTCGAGGTCAGGTACCCGGTCTGGTCCAGGCCGTCGATCGGCGGGGCCCACGGCCGAGAGCCGGTCGCGACCAGGTAGTGCCCGGCCTCGATCGTCTCGGTGCTCCCGTCGTCCCCGGCGACCTGGAGGACCGGTGCGTCGGGGGTGCCGGCGAACGCGGCATCGCCGCGGCGGACGGCCCAACCGTAGGAGTCGGCGACGTCGGCGTACTTCTCGCCCCGCAGCGACTCGACCAGCGCCTGCTTCCCGGCGATCAGGGCGGGCATGTCCACTGGCCCCGCCGTCGTCGCGATCCCCGGGAACCGGTCGGCGGTGTCGGCCGCGGAGTGCCGTGCGTCGGCCGCGGCGATCAGGGCCTTCGACGGCACGCAGCCGGTGTTCACGCAGGTGCCACCGAGCGTCCCGCGCTCGATCATTACCACCGACTTGCCGAGCGTGGTCGCGCGGATCGCGGCGGCGAACGCACCACCGCCCGATCCGATGATGGCGAGGTCGTACTTCGTGGGCATCGCAGCTCCCGTCACTTGGGTTTCTCTTCTTTCTCGGCCATACTGGACCTTCCAGTGCAGGGGAAGGTCAAGAAGGCTTCTGCCGAAAGAAAAGGGGGCCTGCGATGCGCATCGGGGAACTCGCCGAGCGGGCGGGAACGACGGCGAAGACGCTGCGGTTCTACGAGGAGCAGGGCCTGCTGCCCCCGGCCGAGCGCACGCCGTCCGGATACCGCGACTACGCGCCCGAGACGGCCGCCCGGATCGACTTCGTCCACCGCGGCCAGGCCGCGGGCCTCACCCTCGCCCAGATCCGCCAGATCCTCGACATCCGCGACGGCGGCGCTGCTCCCTGCGAGCACGTGCGCGATCTCCTCGACGCGCGCTTCGCCGAGATCGGGCAGCAGATCGCCCAGCTCACAGCGCTCCGAGACACCATCGCCGAGCTCAGGCACGACGCCGCGCAGCCCGACCCCGACTCGTGCAGCGCGGACCAGGTCTGCCGGTACCTGTAGCTCACGGAAAATCCTCTCGGCTCTCCCAAGCGACGAGAACGGAAAGTCGTGCAGAATCCCCCGTCCGCCAAATAGCGCCAAATCAAATAACGCGCACTACCAATATGCGCTTGACGCGAGTTGGACCCATTCAGAGTCAGCCATCAGCCGGCCAGGTAATCATCGAGTGCGCGGCGCATGATGGCGGAGGCGCTGGTGTGCTCGTCGTGGACGCGACGGCACACTGCGTCGAGGCAGGCAGTGACGGTTTCGGCGCGCTTGGTGCCAACGGTGTGGGGCCGGCCCACGGAGTTGAGAGTCGCGCCAGGGAAGCCGTCTTCACCGTCGGTGATGGGCTGGTCGTTCATGGTGCCCCACCGGCCATGCTGGTCGGGGCCGGTCGCGGTAACGAAGGTGCGCTCGGCCATTGCGGCTTCCTTTCGGTCGCTTTCAAGGTGGATTTGCGGTGTGCGCGATGGCTTGGACCTCGCTGAATAGGGTGGCCCTGCAGCTTTTCTGCATGTGGTGCGAGGGTAGTGCGTAGGCCGTCCGGAACCCGAACCAGGCCAGGTTCGTGAGGCTGCACCCCGTAGAGGCCCAAAGGGGCTCATCCCAGTCGAGGGTGTAGACGGGGTCTGAACCCGCCGGTCTCGAGCAGGCTCCTGGCGATGTAGTTGGTGAGGTTGCGGAACCCAAGAGCACTGCCGCGGAGGTGTTCGAGGCGGCCGTTGATCGCCTCGGTCGGACCGTTGGACGTGCCGGGGCGGTCGAAGTAGGCGAGCACGTCGTCGGCGCGCTTCCTCAGCGTCCGGCCGAGTGTGGTGAGTTCGACCAGCGCCCTCGGGACACCGCTGCTGATCGAGGCAATCAGGTTGGCCATGAGCTCGCGGCCGTGGTGGCGGTCTTCGTGGCGGTAGGCCGCGACGATGCGCTGGTAGATGCCCCAGGTCGCCTCGACCTCGACATGCTCCTCGGCCCCGAACAACGTGCGGAGTCGAGCGGCCTGCTTGTCGGTCAGCAGCTCGGCGCCGGTGTGCAGGGTCCGCCGCGCGGCATACAGCGGGTCGCCCTTCATCCCGCGGTGGCCGTGGATGGCCTGCTGCACCCGGCGCCGGCACCGGTCGAGCGCGTCCCCGGCGAGGCGGACGACGTGGAACGGATCCATGACCGCCACCGCGTCGGGGAGCTCCTCGGCGGCGGCGGTCTTGAAGCCGGTGAACCCGTCCATCGCGACGACCTCGATCCCGTCGCGCCAGGTGTCGGGTCGGGCGGCGAGCCAGGTCTTGAAGGCCTCCTTCGAGCGACCCTCGACCATGTCCAGCAGCCTGGCGGGGCCGGTCTTGTCGCGGATCGGGGTCAGGTCGATGATCACGGTGACGTACCTGTCGCCGCGCCTGGTGTGCCTCCAGACGTGCTCATCGACGCCGATGACCCTCACGCCGTCGAAGCGGGCCGGGTCGTCGATGAGAACACGTCGGCCTTCAGCAAGCACGGCGTCGTTGACGGTGTCCCAGGCGACGTCGAGTCCCTCGGCGATCCGGGTGACGGTGAGGTGCTGCACGACCAGCGCTTCGAGCGCCCACTGCAGCCCACGGCGCGAGAGCTTCGACCGCGGCTCGGCCGCACGGGTGGTGTCTTGGCGCCACACGTGCCCGCAGCCGGTGCAGCGGTAGCGACGCACCGCGACCTCCAACACCGTCGGTCGCCACCCCAGCGGCTCGTGCGCGAGCCGACGGATCACGGTGTCCCGAGCAGCGCCTTCGGCGCCGCAGCGTCGACACCACTCGTCCGGGGTCAGGACTCTGCAGGCGAGCACCGCGCGGTCGGGCTCGAGGCGCTGGCCGGTCACGACGAGGTCGAGTTCGTCGAGTCGGCAGAACGTTGTCAGGTCCGGGCGAGCGAAGCGGGCCCGAGCGGTAGCGACAGGCAACGACGTCAGACCTCCGGATGTCAGGCGTGGAACGTCATCTTCCGAAGACCTCGACCACGATCTAGCCACCGTCGCGCCGGAGTCGCTTCGATCAACGAGTACACCTCATCAGAAGCCCGTTGCCAAGGCCTTGCTCCGTTGTGAGCGACGACGTCGTGGGGATGGGGATCTCAGTCAGTGCAGGGCGCCGAGCTCGACGAGAAGAACGCCGGCGATGATGAGTGCGATGCCGCCCATCATGAGCGCGGTGAGCGGCTCCTTGAAGAGGGCTTTGGACGCGACGGCCGTTAGGGCAACTCCGGACGCTGCCCAGATGCCGTAAGCGACACCGAGGCCCAGGCCCTCATTAAGGGCGAGGGTGAGAAACGCGAAGGCCAGGAGGTAGCCGCCGGCGACGGCGGCGTAGTAGGCGCGGACGCCAGTAGCTGCCATGCGCAGCGAGAGGGTAGCGCTGACCTCGGCAATGATGGCTCCGAGGAGGAACAGGTAAGCCATCAGGTGGCTTCTTCGAGGTTCTTGACCGCGTGCTGGGAGCCGAGTTCGACGGTGAGGACGCCGGCAATGATGAGGACGATGCCGACGCCCATGAGTGCGGTGAGGGTTTCATCGAAGATCAGCGACGACATCACGGCGGTGGTGGCGACACCGAGGGCGCCCCAAATGCCGTAGGCGACGCCCAGCGCCATGCCCTGACGCAGAACGAGGGCGAGGAGAATGAACGAGGCGATGTAGCCAGCCGCGACGAGCACGTACAGTCCGGGTCGATCGAGTGCTCCCTTCAGCGACAGCGAACCGGTGACCTCGCTGAGGATGGCCCCCGCGAGCAGTAGCCACTTGGTCATGAGTTCTCCTGGATGAGGTGGTGTGCGAGTGCTCGAATGGCGTCGGTGTCCTCGTCGGATAGGGCGATGCCGTTGCCGGCGGTGTTGAGCCAGATGCCGTCGGCCAAGAGTCGGACGCCGTGGAGGCGGGCCCGCTGGTCGGCCGGAAGGGTCTCGGGGACGTCGACCCAGGCCCCCATGCGGCTGTTCCATCGCTCGGTGAGCGGCTCGCGCAGGCGGGGGTCGGTGAACATGACCAGGTCGCCGTAGTCGAACGGCCCGTCGCAAGCCCAGTCAACGTAGGCGGCGAGGCGTTCGCTGATCGTGGGTACGTTTGGGTTGGTGGTAGCCAGGCGGGCGGCCAGATCCCGCTCGTAGCCGTCGAGGAGGTGGTCGATGACGGCGGTCATCAGTGCTTCCTTGGTTGGGAAGTGGTACATCAGGCCAGCCTTAGTGATTCCTGCAGCGCGAGCTGCGGACACCAGGGAGACAGAGGCGCCAGTGCGGGCCCACGCAAGAGTGCTGGCGAGAACGCCGCCTCGCGCCGACGGTCGGTGGGCAGGTGCACTAGTACTCATATCGACAACTCTACCTACCGGTAGGGTAAGTAACAAACTCATGGTGAGCTGGGCCTCCCGAGCTGAGCGTCAGCATGCTAAGAGCGTGACCGCCCGGCACCTACGACGCCCCGGCCAAGGCGATCAACGGATGACTCGAACACCTCTGTGACTTCCGCGCGTGGGTTCCGAAACCTCATCAACTATCGCTAGGCCACTACTCAAAGCCGGCGACTTCCAGACCGCGACTACACCCTCGATTGGGATGAGCCGGTTAACTCCCGGCTGGGTAACGACGCTACGCAGCCATCACCCATCGAATCGCTGCTGTGCCAACGCGCCCCAGGCGCTCATCACCCGGCCGCGAATGCAGCTGCAGTTCGCTTCGCGCCCAAGACGGAAGAACCGCGACCGCGCCACGTACAAGGAGCGAGTAACCCGGCCGCGCACCGCGTGGAAGAGGCGGGTCGCGCAGGAGGAAGTGTTGAGCATCGAGGCAGTCCCTCGTCGCGTGCAGCGCAGGCCGGTACGTCGCCAGCTGCTCGAGCATGGCGACCATCGTTGTCGGGGCGTGCGTCACCCCGAGCAGCTGCGCCGAGTGGCGTGCCTGGTCGACGTAGGTGTCGTACTGCGCGGCATCGAGGTGTACGTGTCCATACAGCTGGTGGGCGCGCGCGAAGCAGAACGTCTCGGCGACGTGCACCCACCGCAGCAGGTCCGGGTCGCCCGCGCGGTAGGGGGTGGCTTCGAACGTGCCCGTGACGGTCTCGTGGATGCGTCGCACCGCGGCGATCATGGCTTCGGCGTGTTCGATCGTGCCGAACGACGTCGTCGCGATGTAGTGGCTGGTGCGCTGCAACCGACCCCACGGGTCGGATCGGTAGCCGCTGTGCTGGGCGACGCCGGCCATCGCAAGCGGATGCAACGACTGCAGCAGCAAGGACGCGAGGCCCCCGATGAACATGGAGGCGTCGGCGTGCACGATCCACAACGGGTCGTTCTCGTCGAACCAGCGAGGCCCGGGCGAGTCCCAGATGCGGGCGCGCGCCCGCTCCGCGTCGGGCCCGGCCACACCGTCACGCAGCTTTAGCGACAACTGGCGCCGAAGAGCAAAAACCGCATCCATGCGCCCATCGTGCCAGGCCCCCATCACACCCACGGACGGCACGTACACGCTCGCACCACAAGCTGCTTCCCAGCCGTCGGCTGCGAACGCGCCGCCCCGCATGCCTCCGGCCCCCCGGTCGCTCAGCACCAACATGACGACTCGAGCGCTGACAAACAGAGGACCATACGATGCCGATGTACGACCTGAGGTCGGCTCTGCAGGACGATCCGGTGGCAGGCGATGAATGAGGCCCTGGGCAAGAAAACCTGGCGTCTTCGTGGGCCAGGCTGGAGTGCGCTGCGCGTGTTAGGGCGAAGGCGCGTCGGATCGTATCTGTACGTCCCCTATTGTCCGGTCTGTGCGAGCCAAGCGGCCCTGACGGAGGCGGTGCGTGCTACCGCCGGTCACCGCCATCCAAGAATGACGTACCCGCGCGGCAAGATGGAAGCCATGAACCTCACCCGCCCCGAAACCACGCACGACGTCGTCATTATCGGCGCGGGCAACGCCGGCATCGCGCTGGCCGCTCGGCTACGTCGTGACGATCCCGATCTGGACATCGCCATCGTCAGCCCCGAAGGGCTGCACACCTATCGCCCGCTGCTTTCCTACGTTGGTGCAGGGCTTGCGACGCTGCGCAGGGCGCAACGGCCTCAAAGCAAGCAGATCCCTGCGGGATGCACTTGGTATCGCGAATCGGTCGTCGAGTTGACCCCCGCTCCAGTCTCAGGCGAGGTGGACGCGACAAGCGCGCATCAGGTGCATACAGATGCCGGACGGCGTATTAGCGCCACCGACGTCGTCGTGTGCCCCGGCACCCATATTGACTGGGACGCCACCCCCGGACTGCGTCAGGCATGCGCTTCACCTCACGCCTCGACGAACTACGAGCCGACCATGGCCAGCGCAACATGGGACATGCTCAAGAACCTGCGCCAGGGCAACGCGGTGTTCACCATCTCGAGCCGCAACGCACCCTGCCCGTCCGTTGGCCTAAAGCCACTGTTTCTCGCCGCGGACCATTGGCGCCGCGAAGGGCGCCTGGAGAACATCACGATGACCGTGCTCAACGAGAACAGCGACTTCACCGGCCTACCCCGCGCGAACAACGAGATCGACTCCCGCCTGCGACGCCTTGGTGTCCACGTGCGTTCCGGTATCACCGTTGAATCCATCGACGCAGACTCGCGCCACGTCACCACGCGCGACGTCGACGGCAACGCTACTCATTGGCCCTACGACGCGTTGCACGTCGTACCAGCCCACCGTGGCCACGACTGGGTCGCCGACGCGGGTATCGCTCGACCCGGGACAGGCCTGATTGACGTCGACGAGCGCACCCTGCATCACCGGCGAAACGACGGGATTTGGTCACTAGGGGACGCCGCGCAACTCGGTACCGCCTCCTCTGGTGGCGGTCTACGACGCCAGGTCCCCGTCCTCAGTGACAACCTCATCGCACGCCGCAACGGCAAACCCCTCGCGGCCCGCTATGACGGGTACAGCGTCGCACCAATCCCGATCGATCGTCGCCGCCTCATCTTGGCAGAGTGGGACCGTCAGGGCCACGAGGAACAGACCCTGTCATTCATCTCTCTGGCGCGGCCCAGAATGGCCACTTTCGCCTTCGACCTCTTCGCCCAACCGCTGATCTACTGGCATCGCCTCCTGAAGGGGAAATGATCCGGGCAAGAGCGGGTCAAGCGCCTCGGTCGAGACCATCAGCGAGTAGGTATCGAGCGTGCCTGGTTGAATCGCCCCGGGTTCGG
>NZ_AEIQ01000129.1:0-513 GCF_000152185.1 Dermacoccus sp. Ellin185
GGTGACCCCCACCCCCTCCGAGCGCAAACGTAGAGACACGCAACCGGGCCGTTGAAGCACCCGCCATTCAGACGGCCGTCCTAGACTGACCCCGACCCTTCTCACCAGTGATACGTCGCCACGGGGGCGACAACGTGGGCGACGACAGGAGCACCCGTGACCATTCTGGACCTGGTTCGTATCATTCGGACGAACCTCAAACTGCTGCTGCTCAGCATGTTGCTCGGCATCGTCGTAGCCGCTGGTTACACCCTGACCAGGCCTGTCGAGTATCAGGCCACCTCGACGGCCCAGATCATGGCCGGCGCCTCCAATGATGCGAGTGCCGCCATGGTCAACCAGCAACTGGCCAACCAGCGTTCCGGTGCGTACGCCCAGCTGGCCTCAGGATCGGGTGTCGCCGACCGCGTCGTCGCCCTGTCCAAGGGGGCCCGTCTCGCCTGGTGACTTCGTGCTCGCAGGCGCTGGATCTGAGGGCACCTCGAATCTGTCGCTGACCGCATCCTCGAGTTC
>NZ_AEIQ01000128.1:0-2490 GCF_000152185.1 Dermacoccus sp. Ellin185
GACGCGTGACACTAGATGCCCGAGGAGGGCCCCACTTCGTGCTGGGCGCGGAGCGGGGCCCTCCTGCGTGAAACGAGTGCCTCAGCCTGAGGAATCTGCCGCAATCGCCTGAGGCGTCCACGGGATTCGTGCACCAGTCCATGTGCGCCTGGGGGCATCATGGGCATCGGCTGAGTCAACGTGACGATCATGCCCGGCGAGATCGAGCTCGTCCCTCCTCAATCTGGACCAGAACCACAATCGACCCCACGCCAATCCCCGGCGCCCGCCTCCCGGCGTCGATCGGCTTACTGCAGCCCGTCGGCGGACCCGTATTGCGTGAGGCAATCTCCGATTTCTCCAGCCCCTCGGGGAAGGTGCAGACTTTCGTGGGGCTGGCTTCCCGGCGGCTGGCGAGCGTCATGGGACACACGCCGACCGAGCCGAGCTTCACCCGTTGCCGAACGGCCCGTGAGCTGCACGGTTATGCTCTGCGGGTGACGTCTTCTCCAGCGGCGCGACCCTCCATCAGTGTTCTCACCATCACTTACAACGGAGCCCGCTACCTGCCCACGCTGATGGCCTCCCTCGCGCGACAGGATGCCGATTTCCCCTGGGAGTACGTGGTGGTGGACAACGGTTCGACTGATGGCACCTGGGACGTCGTGAGCGAGCTGGCGCGAACCCTCCCTGCGCCGGTGCGCATGATCGACGGTGGTGCGAAGCCAGGCAACATTCCGTACGTGCGCAACCTTGCGGCTGCATCGGCGCGAGCTGACCACCTCGTGTACTGCGATCAGGACGACATCGTCGAACCGGGCTGGTTGGCGGCGGCGGAGGACGGCTTGCGTCAGCACCAAGCTCTCATGGGCCTCATCCACGACATGACGCCTGTTGATGCTCCCCCCCGCGTCATGAATCCGAGCGTGTACACGGACATGCCCATCGTCGAGTCCTGCAACTTCGCTGTGCGCCGCGCGACGCTCGAGGCTGCAGGCGGATTCGACGAAGATCTAGCAGGGTACGGAATGGATGACTCCGAACTCGCGCTGCGTCTCAGAAAAAAAGGTCATGCAATTGTCGGGTGGCCGTCGATGAGAATTCAAGCCAGACAGACTGTCGGCACGATGAACCGTATACGCAAGGTGTTCAGTTCGGCCCGGACTGAGATGGTCGTCTGGCAGAAGCACGCGGACGTCTACGGTGATCGCAGGAACCGACGCTATCTTTGCAAAGAGACGCGCACGAATCTTCGTACCGGGTGGTTAGCTGTTCGCGGTGGTAGTGGTGTCTCCAAGGACCGGGGTGCTCGGGCGGTCGTCACTTCGGCAGGTCACTTGTATGAGCGCGTTCGGCCCCGAGCGGCTCGCTCGTCCGTCGTCGAGCCTCCCTGCCAGCCCAAAACCAGCGAAAGTTTCGACCACATCGTCATCACGCAATTCTCCGCGGTGTTCGCCCCTGACGCCGAACCCGCATCACAGGAGTGGTGCTGGTACCGGTTGGCGATCTTCCGCAAGCTCCTGTGCCCCAGCATGCGCAGCCAAAGCGGGGCCGCGCCCTTCACGTGGCTCGTGTATTTCGATGACCGGTGTTCATCGGGGTTCCGTGCCGCCGTGGATGAACTTGCCGCTGGGCTCTTCGTTCCCATCTGGACACATGACGTCTACTGGGACCGCGTCGTGCGCGATGTGGAGAAGCTGAGTACTCGTGAATACCTCATCACGACGCGGGTGGATATTGACGACGCACTCTCTCGCGGCTTCATCCGAAGCGTGCAGGAAGAGTTTGCCCGCCAGGACCTGCTGTTCGTCACCTTCCCGCGCGGTTTACAACTCGATGACAACGGCCGGGTGTACTCCTACGACGAACCGTCGGGCCCATTCATGAGCCTCATCGAACGGCGCGGGTCCGAACCGCCGCGCGTCGTGCTCAGCCACGCACACTTCAATCATGGCCTGGTGCGCCGGCATGGCCCGATACGGGAAGTCATCACCGGTGGCCGCCCGATGTGGCTCCAATACATCCACGGGACGAACGTTGCAAATGCCGTCCGGGGGGTAAGGGTGCCAGCCGCGACGCTGTCTCGTTGGTTCGACGTGGAGATGCATGCGAGACCGGACGCCTCATGGCTCATCTTCGCAACGGATCTCGTACGGTCGCACGCGGCGCGCGTGCGGTTCTGGGGCGGGACGCCGTACTACGCTGTGGAGTACGTCGACGCGTTGTTCGATCGTATCCGCGGGACCCATGTCAAGAAGCCTGCGGGGGCGTCCGTCCACGGTCCGCCGTTGCTGAGCGCGCTCGTCAGAAGCCGTAAAGGCGTGAGCATGCTTGTACGACGAGGGGGTAGCTGAAGATGGTCTCGTCCATCAGGCGTCTTGCTCTGCAGACAGGTCCCGGAACCAAACTGCGCCAGCGTTATCGCAGTCTGCGTGCTGTGCAGGTCTTGGGAATACCGCCCGGGAGCATCCTGAGTACGCGATAGGGCCCATGAAGCGTCCCGGGTTTCGT
>NZ_AEIQ01000127.1:0-25949 GCF_000152185.1 Dermacoccus sp. Ellin185
CCCGCATCTCGTGCCGGCCCGCCCCCCTCGCCGCTGAGAACGAGCAGCCCGGCTTGCGAGCGTCCCAGCCGGTCGGAGACCACGACCACCTGGCCGGGCCGGGCGGCGGAGCGTGTCAGCGCCGGCGCGCCGGGGGCGAGTTCGCCGAGCGCGGTGACGGTGATGACGACGGTGCCTGCGGGCGCGCCCGACAGGTCGCCGCCGAGGGATCCGCAACCCGCGCGACGCAGTTCGTCAGCCATGCCGTCGGTGAGCTCGACGAGCCAGTCGACGCGCGTGCGCTCCTCCGTGGCGAGCGCCACGACGACGCCGGTGGGCCGCGCGCCCATCGCGACGACGTCGGCGAGGTTCTGGGCGATCACCTTGACCCCGACGTCGTGGGCGCTCGACCAGTTGTCGCGCCAGTCGAGATCGAGCACCATCGAGTCGGTCGTGACGACGGTACGGCCCGTCGCGAGGGGCAGGACGGCCGCGTCGTCACCGGGCCCGATCTCGGCGTCGGCCGCCGCGAGGTGGGGGGTGATCGCCGCGAGCACGCAGGCCTCCCCGACGTCGGCGACGGTCGCCGCGTCGCCGCCGACCCGCGGTGTCCAGGTCGGTCTGAGCCACGAGGGGGTCGCGAGGTCGGTCACCACGCCATTCAATCAGCCGCTGCATCCTGACGACGGCGCGAGCACCCCGCGCAGCACATGGAGATCTTCGAAGCTGAAACCGGCTCTTCACAGATGAGGGTGTAGCGCGTAGTCAAGGATCGAACGGCGTGGCGCTGCCCGGGTAGGCGTCGAGGCCTTCCGATGATGGAAGTTCTCACACTGCCCATCTGGAAGACCTCGACGTGCCTGACGCTACCTTCACCGACCCTGACCTGACCATGTTCTGCCGCTTGAATGAGCTCGGCCTTGAGGCCACCGGTCAGCGCCTCGAGCCCGCCGGTGCGGTCCTGGCCTGTCGAGTCGTCGAACCCGACCGCTGGTGCCGACGCTGTGGCTGTGAAGGAACCGCGCGCGGCACGGTTGTCCGCCGGCTGGCCCACGAGCCGTTGGGGTGGCGTCCGACGACGTTGGAGGTCACGGTCCGCCGCTACCGGTGCACCGGCTGCGGCCACGTCTGGCGGCACACACGCAAAGGCGACAAATACGTGACCGCGATCATCGACCTGACCCCGATCCGCCACCGCAGCGGCCCAGCACGACTGCTGGACATGGTCGAGGGCCGCTCCAAGCGAGTCTTCAAGGAGTGGCTCGCCGCTCGCCCTCAGGCATGGCGTGAGGCCATCGAAGTCGTCGCGATGGATGGCTTCACCGGGTTCAAGAGCGCCACCGCCGAGGAACTGCCCGACGCGGCTGCGGTGATGGATCCCTTCCACGTCGTGCGCCTTGCCGGTGATGCCCCGACCAGTGCCGACGCCGAGTCCAGCAGGAACTGCACGGGCACCGCGGCCGCAAAGACGACCCGCTCTACCGTGCGCGTAGAACGTTGCACACCGGCGCGGGCCTGCTCACCGACAAGCAGCAGACCCGCCTGCAGGAGCTGTTCGTGCTCGAGGAGCACGTGCCCGTCGAGGCGACCTGGGGGATCTACCAGCGGATGATCGCGGCCTACCGCGAGAAGGACCGATCCCTCGGCCGCGCGGCGATGGAGGCGCTCATCGACGCCGTCAGCCAAGACGTCCCCGCCGGGCTGGACGAGTTGCGCAAGCTCGGTCGGACCCTGAAGGCTCGCGCCACCGACGTGCTGGCCTACTTCGAGCGGCCTGGCACCAGCAATGGCCCCACAGAGGCGATCAACGGACGCCTGGAGCACCTGCGCGGCTCGGCCCTGGGCTTCCGCAACCTGACCAGCTACATCGCCAGATCCCTGCTCGAGTCCGGCGGATTCAGACCTCAACTACACCCTCATCTGTGAAGAGCCAGTCATCATTCGGCGATGGGTCGTCTTGCCTGGGATAGCACAGGCCCCCTATGCTGCCCAACGTAAAGACCTACTCAATCCTTTACTAAACGGGGGAGTTTCATGACTGAGCGCAGCAGGTCCTTAGACCGACGGACCATTGCAAAGGGGGCCGCTTGGGCGGTACCCGCCGTTACTATCGCAGCAGCTGCACCCAGCTTGGCGGCGTCTGTCCCGGTCCGTAAGGACCCAGGCGTGAACGGGTGGGTCGCAAACACGGCAAGGCCCAGCGGCGAATGCAGTTGGACGCTCGAAGTCGACTCAACGTTGACCGGCGCCGGCCCCGACGGCGCACCCTACGGCCTTTACCTCTACGACATCACCCCGGAGTCGACCGTGGCCGACGTGGCCCTGATCTACTGGATCATCGGAGAGCAGAGCGCCACCTGGGCGACCCTGCGTGGTCACTCCACCTGCTGGTCCGGCCCCACCCGCGGTAAGGCGCAGAGGAAGTCGGACGGCTTGCTCTACACGCCTTACACGTGGAAATACAACTGCCCGATCCTCGCCGACGAGGTCAAATCCGACGGTCGCCTGTATTTGGGTGGCTTCCATGTCCGTGGGTCCTTCACGCAGAGCCGGGACTACTGCAACGACGTCACCTACTGGACCCAACGCTCAGTCATAGTCGATCCTGACGGCGCCGGCTCACAAGCCGCGCAAACATTGACCTTCGAGCGACGCAACGGTACCCGAGGCCCGGCGACCAGCGCCCAGATCGGCGCGCGCTCGCGCTCGGCAACAGTCTCCGGCGAGAGTGCTCAGTTGACCTGAGTCGCAACCCCGAATGACAAGACAGCCCCCCTTGGCCACCTCGTAAGAGGCGAGCGAAGGGGGCTGTTGGTGCAGCACCGGATGGAATCAGGCGGTGTCGTCGTCGGGCTCACCCGGGTCGGCCGGCGGGAGCGGGGCGGGCAGCGCAGACCCGTCGATCTTGAGCCGCATGAGCCATGACGCGAGGACGGTCAGGGCGGTCTTGCCGACGGACGCGCCGAGCACGAGCCACGACTCGCCGGCGGTGAGGGTGGCATCAGGCAACCACATGGCCAGGGCGGTGCCGACGGCGATGAGGACGTCAATGGCGAGGCCTTGCAGGAGGGTGCGGGCGGCGCGGTTCTTCGCGTCAGCCTTGAGTGCGCGGGTGGGTCATGATGCTCCGATCGATCGGGTCAGTCGCAGCCCGGCCCACGCGAGGACCAGACAGCCGGACAAGATGAGGCCCAGGCAGCGGGCGAGGACGCTGGGCTGGGTGCGGTAGATGTGGTCAGCGACGGCGTGGCCGATGGTGGTCACGGCAGCTTGAACTTCCCCGCGAGCACGCCACGGTTGAGGTAGCGCTGGAGTGCACGGATCGAGTTGGGGCCGAAGTCGCCGTCAGCAGGGGACTTGACGATCCGCTGGAGGGCGCGGCTGGTGGGGACTGCTGCACGGAGAGGTGACAGTCGGTAGTCACGCAGCCTGATCGGCTCGTGTGGTCATGGTGGGCGCGGCTCCGCCCTGGGCTTCCGCAACCTGACCAACTACATCGCCAGATCCCTGCTCGAGTCCGGCGGCTTCAGACCCCAGCTGCACCCTCATTTGTGAAGAGCTCTGAAACCCCGTCAGGCAGGATCGCAGCTCTCGAGGACGTTCCCGGGAGCTGACACTCTGTTAGGCGGCATCGCAGCTCCCAAGCATCTCGGGTCCCCCGATCAGCCCCGGGCGCCGGTGCGGGTTGCATGGTTGCGGGCCGGGCAGGCGCGGGGTGGGCAGACGAGGGTTGGATAGCCTATGGGTCATGTCAGCACGCGTCGCTCTCACTCTCGCTGGTGCCGCAACGCTGGCGCTCACCGCATGCGGTGACTCGCCCGTCGCTGCGAAGCCTGCTGCGCAGGCGTCATCGTCCGAGTGCGCGGCTGTCGCGAAATCGTGGCCGAAGACGGTCTCGGGGCTCGATTCCTACCCCGACTCGGCCGACTCGCCGACCGTCCACGCCTGGGGCAAGAACGCTGACGACGTCCTCATCGCGCGCTGCGGCGTCACCTCACCCGGCCCGACGAGCGACGCCTGCTTCTCCGCGAACGACGTCGACTGGGTGCAGATCCCGGTCTCGGGCGGCACGCGGTACGTCACCTACGGTCGTGAGCCGGCGATCGAGGTGCTCGTCCCGTCGTCGGCGAACCTCGACGGCACGCTGCTCGCCGCGTTCGCCCCCGCGGCGAAGAAGATCGCTCAGGGTCCACACCGCTGTTCCTGACAGGCGGCGCCGATTCGGTTCGGCTCCGGTTCACCCCCGACCCGGCCATCGTCGCCGCGTCACCACCCACAAGAGCCCCGGACTCCCCCACGGGACCCCGCGGACGCGGAGCTGCCGTCAGCGCAGACCGGTCTTGCGCTCGCGCGCCAACTCGATCAGGTCGGTGATGAGGTCGGTGTAGTCGAGGCCGCTCTCGCGCCACACGGCCGGGAACATCGACACGGGCGTGAAGCCGGGCAGGGTGTTGATCTCGTTGAGGAAGAGCGTGCCCTCGGCGGTGTAGAACCAGTCGACGCGCGCGAGGCCCTCGCAGCCGGCGGCGTCGAACGCCTTGATCGACAGCTCCTTGATGCGCGCGGTGTCCTCGGCGCTGACATCGGCCGGGCACGCGAGGCGCAGCCCGTCGTCGTTGAGATACTTGGCCTCGAAGTCGTAGAAGGCGTGCTCGCCGATCTCCTCGATCTCACCGAGTTCGGACGCGCGCGGCAGGTCGCTGCCGTGGCCTTCGAGCACACCGCATTCCACCTCGCGGCCCACGATGCCGGCCTCGATGACAACCTTCGGGTCGCTCTCGCGCGCCAGTTCGATGGCGGCCTCGAGCTGGTCGCGCGAATCGACCTTCGAGATGCCGACCGACGAACCCGCGCGTGCCGGTTTGACGAAGACGGGGTAGCGCAGCGGTGTGAGGCTCGCCATCGCGGCGTCCTTGTCGCGGCGCCACTGCTTGTCGGTGATGACGACGTAGGGGCCGACGGGCAGCCCGGCGGCCTCGAACACGATCTTCATCATGTGCTTGTCCATCATGACGGCCGACGCCGTGACGCCCGAGCCGACGTAGCGAAGGTCGGCGAGTTCGAGCAGGCCCTGCAGGGTGCCGTCCTCACCGAACGGCCCGTGCAGCAGCGGCAGGACGACGTCGACGGACGTCAGTGCCTGCGGGGTCTGCCCCGCATCGAGCACGAGGATGTCGTGCTGGTCGGGCGACGGCGCGATGACGACCTCGCGGCCGGCGTCGTTCGTCACCTCCGGCAGCTTCTTGCCCTGGATCGCGAGCACCGACGGGTCGTCGGGCATGAGCACCCACTGGCCGGCCTTGCTGATGCCGATCGGCACGACGTCGTAGCGCTCACGGTCGATCGCGGCGAGAACGCCGGCGGCGGTGGCGCACGAGATGGCGTGCTCGGAGGAGCGCCCACCGAAGACGACGGCGACGCGGGTGCGGGGCTGCGAAGTGCTCATCGCGGCCAACAATAGCGCCCGCGCGCGGTCAGTCGCCGGACGCCACGGCGCGCGGTGGCGCCGCCGTGCCAGGGTGTTCGCATGGTTGCGCACGCCGATCGTCCCGCCCGCCCGCTCGCTGCTGCGACACGCCTCGTCGGTGGTGGACGCCCTGCCCGCGCGCCGGGCGCGAGCGTCAGCCCGGAACTCACGCTCACCTCGACCTACGTGGCCGGCGCGGACCTCAACTACGCGCGGGTCGGCAACCCGACGTGGAGCGCGTTCGAGACGACCCTTGCCTCCCTCGAAGGTGACGCCTCGACGACCGCGCTCGCCTTCGCCAGCGGCATGGGCGCCATCTCGGCCGCGCTGTCCCTCCTGCCGCACGGCGGCCGTGTCATCGCGCCGCGACACTTCTACAACGGCACCTCCGCCGTCCTCGACACCTGGCACGAGGCCGGCCGCGCGCACCTCACGCGCGTCGACCTCGCCGACGACGGCGCCCTCGACGCCGCCCTAGCTGCCGGCTGCGATCTCGTCTGGGTCGAGTCGCCGAGCAACCCGATGCTCGAGACGTGCGACGTCGCCGCCGTGACGCGCCGCGCCCACGCGGCGGGCGCGCTCGTCATCGAGGACAACACGTTCAACACGCCGCTCGGGCGCCGCCCCCTCGACGACGGCGTCGACGTCGTCGTGCATTCGGTGACGAAGTACCTCGCGGGCCACAGCGACGTCCTGCTCGGCGCGGCGGTGACGAACGACGCCGACCTCGCCGCGCGGCTGCTCACAGCACGCACGCTGGGCGGCGCCATCCCCGGCCCGCAGGAGACGTGGCTCGCGCTGCGAGGCATGCGGACGCTGCACCTGCGCTGGGAGCGCGCCTGCGCGAACGCGGCGACGCTCGCTGCGAGATTGCGCGAGCACGACGACGTCGCGCGCGTGCGCCACCCGGGAACGGGCGCGATGATCGCGCTCGAACTGCGCGGTGGCGCAGACGCCGCACGCGCCGTCGAACAGCTCGTCGAGGTGTGGTTGCCCGCCACGAGCCTCGGTGGCGTCGAGTCGATGCTGGAGCGCCGCCGTCGACATGCGCTCGAACCGGCCAGCGTTCCGGAGAACCTGCTGCGCCTGTCGGTCGGGGTCGAGGACGTCGAGGATCTGTGGGCGGACCTCGACGACGCCCTGCGCCGGGCGCACGCCGCGTCAGCCGACTGACCCGGTCACGCGACTGCCCCGCCAGGCTGCCCCGGCCGACGCCCGAAACAACGGGCGCGCCTGGCCGGTCGTCAGACGCGTTCGCTCTTGCGCGAACGCGACATGAGGGCGCGCACCATCTCCTGCGGGCCCCACCCTTCGTAGAGGATGGCGTGCACGCCGTCGCAGATCGGCATGTCGACGTCGACGCTGCGTGCGAGTTCGACGATGGAGCGGCACGACTTGACACCCTCGGCCGTCTGGCTGGCCTGTGCGGTCACCTCTTCGAGCGTCTGCCCCTCGCCGAGGGCCAGCCCGAAGGCATGGTTGCGCGACAGGCGCGAACTGCACGTCGCGGCCATGTCGCCCACACCGGCGAGACCGAGGAACGTCTGCGGGTCGGCGCCGAGCGCCGCACCGAGGCGGGCCGTCTCCGCGAGACCGCGCGTCAGGAGCGTCGCCGTCGTGTTCTCACCGAGGCCCAGGCCGTGGGCCATGCCAACCGCGAGCGCGATGACGTTCTTCACCGCGCCCGCGATCTCCGTGCCGACGACGTCCGCGTTCGTGTAGGGGCGGAAGTACGGGGCGGCGCAGGCCTCTGCCACCTTGGCGCGCAGCCCGTGATGCGGCGCTGCGACGACGGCGGCGGCCGGCTGCTTCTGCGCGATCTCCTTCGCGAGGTTCGGCCCGGAGACGACGGCGACCTGCGCGAGCGGCACGCCCGCGACCTCCGCGATGACCTCGCTCATCCGCAGGTGCGTGCCGAGTTCGATGCCCTTCATGAGCGACACGAGCGGCGCGCCCTGCGGCAGCACGTCGCGCCACTGCTCGAGGTTGCCGCGCAGCGACTGCGAAGGGACGGCGAGGACGACGAGGTCGGCGCCCTCGAGCGCCTGCGCCGCGTCCGCCGTCGCGCTGATGCGCTCGTCGAGCTGCAGCTCGGGCAGGTAGGCGACGTTGCGGCGCTCGGTGTTGATCGCGTCAGCAGCCTCCGCACGGCGCGCCCACAGCGTGACGTCGGTGCCTGCGTCGGCCATGACGGCGGCGAACGCCGTGCCCCAGCTTCCGGCCCCCATGATTGCGGCGCGTGTCATCGTCTCGTCCTTTCGTGGAGTTCGGTGCGGCCGGACAGTTCGGCGCTGTGAGGCAGGTCGGCGCGGGGGCCACTGGGACAGGTCGGCGCGTTCATCGCGTGCCTCGCGCGTCGGTCGGGCGCGAGACGGTGCGCGGGTTGTCGAGCGGCGGCGCGCCGGGTCGCTCGCCGCGGATCTCGCACAGCAGCTCGAGGATGGCGGCCATGAGGCGCCTGGTGGCCTCCGTCAGCACCTCGGTGTCGAGGTCGCGCCCGCGCAGGTCGTCGAGGTCGACCGGCTCGCCCGCGACGACAGTGACGTCATGACGACGCGTCAGCAGGTGCGGCACGACATGGCGGGCGCGACTGGTCGGCGGGATGATTCGTTCGGGCCCCCACATCGCGACCGGGACGAGCGGGGCGCCCGTCGTCAGCGCGATGCGCGCGGCGCCGGACTTGCCCGTCATCGGCCAGAACGCGCGATCCCGTGTCAGCGTGCCCTCCGGCAGCAGGCAGACGAGGCGGCCGGCCGCGACCGCGTCGACGGCTTCGACGAAGCTGTCCTTGGCCCGTGCGGTGCCGCGGTGGACGGGGATCTGCCCGGCGCGGCGCAGCAGCGGCCCGAGGACGGGGACGGCGAAGACCTCGGCCTTGCCGAGGAAGTGCGGCAGGCGACCCGCGCCGTAGAGGAGGAAGCGGCCGATGACGAACGGGTCGGAGTAGCTGAGGTGGTTCGCGGCGATGACGGCCCCGCCGGTTGCGGGAACGTGCTCGGCGCCTCGCCACGTCTCACGCAGCCACGGCGCCACCGCCGGGGCGACGGCGTTCGTGATGACGGAGACGACGGCGTTGCGCTCTCCCGCATCGAGCGAGATCTTCGCCATGGGCACCTCCTGTTCGTCTCGCACTCTAGTGGCACGACACGTCCAGGGCATTCGTCGCAGCGTTGCGATCCATCAGGCCGGGGCATCTGGCAGCATGGGAGGGATCGCTGTGAGAGGGTACGAGACCCGCGCACCTCGCCGTCACCGGTCCGAGCCGCCGAAGGAGCCGCCATGACCCATCACACGCAGGCCAGCGTCCACCGCTTCGACGAGGCGACGTTCACAGGTGAGCTCATCACCGACGCCGGCCGGGTGC
Source organism: Dermacoccus sp. Ellin185 (assembly GCF_000152185.1). Classification (NCBI taxonomy): domain Bacteria; kingdom Bacillati; phylum Actinomycetota; class Actinomycetes; order Micrococcales; family Dermacoccaceae; genus Dermacoccus; species Dermacoccus sp. Ellin185. The sequence continues at coordinate 8,811 of NZ_AEIQ01000127.1, forward strand.
TGCCGTTCGACGCCGACGCCTTCGCGCGCAGCGGCCTGCGCACGCTGCGCGTGGGGCAGCGTCTCAACGTCGATCACGGGCCAGACGGAATCCGCCGGTTGTGGATCGAGGGCATCGGGACGGGCCAGCAGATCCGCTGACGCCGCCCGACGCGGTGCGTCTCAGCGCTCGACGCGCGCGCGACCACCGGCGTTGCCGGAGCGGGGCAGCTTCGACGGGTCGGCCGTGACGGCCTTGAAGTTCGTACCAGGGGTGAACTTGGGCACGGAGGTGGCACCGATGCGCACCGCTTCGCCGGTGCGCGGGTTGCGGCCCGTGCGGGCGGCGCGGTCGACGCGCTCGAACGTGCCGAATCCGGTGATCCCTACCTTGTTGCCGGCAGCGACCTCTCGGATGATGACGTCGACGACGGCCTCCACGGCCTCCAGTGCGGCCTTCTTGCTGCCGAGGCGCACCTCGAGGCGATCGACCAGGTCTGCCTTGTTCATCTTTCGTCCTACCCCTTCTCGTCCGTCCGTCACGGCTCGATCCCGTCCTGCGTCTCGACGTGGGCCAACGGTACCGAGTGGTTGCATCCCCGTCCATTGGGTGAAGTCTTAGTCGTCCGCCGTGCGGCGCCCACGCACCGAACACGCGTAGGCCGATCGTCATAGATCATCATGGCGGTCGCCCGACCATGTTGCGGCCGTAAGCGATTCGCAGACACCTCCCCGGGCGTCGCACCTCACACACGCGCGCCACGAGCGCGAGACCTCCCGCGCGGCGGTCAGCGCGATATCACCTATCGGAGGAGCGTCGACGGCTTCCAACTCGGACGAGCGTCTTCGAACGCTTCGATGTCGTCCTCGTGACGCAGCGTCAGCGAGATGTCGTCGAGGCCCTCCATGAGGCGCCAGCGGATGTAGTCGTCGACAGCGAACGGCACGACGAGCTCCCCCGCGTGGATCGTGCGCGAGCCCAGGTCGACCGTGATCTGCGCGCCCGGTTCGTTGTCGAGGTACTTCCACAGCAGTTCGACGTCGCCCTGCTCGACCTGCGCGGTGAGCAGGCCGGCCTTGCCCGAGTTGCCGCGGAAGATGTCGGCGAAGCGCGAGCTGATGACGACGCGGAAGCCGTAGTCCATGAGTGCCCAGACGGCATGCTCGCGCGAGGAGCCCGTCCCGAAGTCGGGGCCTGCGACCAGGACCGAACCGTCGCGGTAGGCCTCGGTGTTGAGCACGAACGACGGGTCCTTGCGCCATGCGGAGAACAGCCCGTCCTCGAAGCCCGTGCGGGTGACGCGCTTGAGGTAGACGGCTGGAATGATCTGGTCGGTGTCGACGTTGCTGCGGCGCAGCGGCACCCCGACGCCGGTGTGGGTGGTGAACTTGTCCATCGATGTCTCCTGACGGCTCAGCGGGTCACAGATCGGCCGGCGAGGCAAGCGTGCCGGTGACGGCGGTCGCGGCGGCGACCTGTGGGCTGACGAGGTGCGTGCGTCCGCCCTTGCCCTGGCGCCCTTCGAAGTTGCGGTTCGAGGTCGACGCGCTGCGCTCCCCCGGCTCGAGCTGATCGGGGTTCATGCCGAGGCACATCGAGCAGCCGGGCAGGCGCCACTCGGCGCCGGCGTCGGTGAAGACGGCGTCGAGCCCCTCCGCCTCGGCGTCGAGACGCACCTTCGCCGAACCGGGCACGACGAGCATGCGCACGCTGTCGGCGACCTTGCGCCCGCGCAGCACGTCCGCCGCGGCGCGCAGATCCTCGAGACGCCCATTGGTGCAGGAACCGAGGAAGACGGTGTCGATCGCGATCTCCTTGAGCGGCTGACCGACGCTCAGCCCCATGTACTCGATGGCGCTCGCGGCGGCATCCTTCTCCGAGTCGTCGCCCATCTGCTCGGGGTCGGGCACGGCCGCCGTCAGCGGCAGGCCCTGGCCCGGGTTGGTGCCCCAGGTGACGAACGGCGCGAGCTTCGTCGCGTCGATGACGACCTCGGCGTCGAACACCGCGTCGTCGTCGGTGCGCAGCTGCTTCCACGCCTCGACCGCGTCATCCCACTCGGCGCCCTGCGGCGCATGGGGGCGGCCTTCCAGGTAGTCGAACGTCGTCTGGTCGGGCGCCACCATGCCGGCGCGGGCGCCCGCCTCGATCGACATGTTGCAGATCGTCATGCGCGCTTCCATCGACAGCGCTTCGATCGCCTTGCCGCGGTACTCGAGGACGTAGCCCTGGCCGCCGCCGGTGCCGATCTCGGCGATGACGGCGAGGATGATGTCCTTCGCGCTGACGCCGTCCGGCAGGTCGCCCTCCAGGGTGATCGCCATCGTCTTGAACGGCTTGAGCGGCAGCGTCTGCGTCGCGAGGACGTGCTCGACCTCGCTCGTGCCGATGCCGAACGCGAGCGCGCCGAACGCACCGTGCGTCGAGGTGTGGCTGTCGCCGCAGACGATCGTCGCGCCGGGCTGGGTGAGGCCCAGCTGCGGGCCGATGATGTGGACGATGCCCTGCTCGGCGTCGCCCATCGGGAACAGGCGGATGCCGAACTCCTCGCAGTTGCGGCGCAGCGTCTCGACCTGGGTGCGGCTGACGAGGTCGGTGATCGGGCCCGGCGTCGTCGGGACGTTGTGGTCCTCGGTGGCGAGCGTGAGGTCGGTGCGACGCACGGTGCGCCCCGCGAGCCGCAGCCCGTCGAACGCCTGCGGGCTCGTGACCTCGTGGAGCAGGTGAAGGTCGATGTAGAGCAGGTCGGGCTCGCCCTCCGCGCTTCGCACGACGTGCTGCTGCCACACCTTCTCGGCCAACGTGGAACCCACGTCATCCTCCTTCGATCGACGGGTCGTCCGACCCACGAGACACCGTTCTGCGACAAGCGTTACCCTTTTACCGGCGGACCGGACTTGCGTCTCGGTTCATGAGACTGCAATATCAGTACATGGACAATTCAAGTGGCGTCGGAGTCCTCGACAAGGCTGCAGTCGTGCTCTCCGCCCTCGAGGCAGGGCCCTCCACCCTCGCCCAGCTCGTCGCAGCCACCGGCCTCGCTCGCCCGACCGCCCACCGCCTCGCGGTCGCGCTGGAGCATCACCGCCTCGTGGCCCGTGACATGCAGGGACGCTTCGTCCTCGGCCCCCGACTCGTCGAACTCGCCGCCGCCGCCGGTGAGGACCGCCTGCTCGCCGCCGCCGGGCCCGTCCTCGGCGCGCTGCGCGACCACACGAACGAGAGCGCCCAGCTCTTCCGCCGCCAGGGCGACCAGCGCATCTGCGTGGCGGCCGCCGATCGCCCGATGGGTCTGCGCGATTCCATCCCCGTCGGCGCGACGCTGTCGATGCAGGCCGGCTCCGCGGCCCAGGTGCTGCTCGCCTGGGAGGAGCCCGACCGTCTGCACCGTGGCCTGCAGGGCTCCAAGTTCACCGCGACGATGCTCTCCGGCGTGCGCCGCCGCGGATGGGCTCAGTCGGTGAGCGAGCGCGAGCAGGGCGTCGCGTCCGTCTCCGCGCCGGTGCGCTCGCCCAGCGGCCGCGTCATCGCCGCCGTGTCGATCTCCGGCCCCGTCGAGCGCGTCTCCCGTCAGCCCGGGCGGCTGCACGCCGCAACGGTCGTCGCCGGCGCCAACAAGCTGACGGAGGTGCTCGCGCGCGCCGCCGCGCAGCAGAAGAGCGTCGCACCACCCACGACGCGCTGATCCACCTCTGGCGACGATGCCCTGCCGCCCCTGACGGGGCGGCAGGGCATCGTCGCCCTTGGGCAGGTGCACGTGACCTGCGGCCGTCCGGTGGCGATTCCTGAATAGCGAATTCGAGCGCACGAATGGTCAGGGCCCGAAAAAGGCCGGTCCGAGCCGAGACGGCGACAAAAAGAGAAGTCAAACAAGAAATCCCCACCGCATTTTCTGCGGTGAGGATTTCTTGTCTCGATGTAGCCCCGACGGGATTCGAACCCGCGCTACCGCCTTGAGAGGGCGGCGTGCTAGGCCACTACACAACGGGGCCATGGCCTGCTTCGTCAACCTTTCGGCCGTTCAGCAGCGAGGAAAACTCTAACTCATGCCATCGTTTTCCCGAAATCACTCTGTGAGCGCGTGACGCGGGCGTCACCTTCTGCACAAGCGATCTGCGCTGGGGTACCAGGACTCGAACCTAGAACAAATGAACCAGAATCATCCGTGTTGCCAATTACACCATACCCCAATGGGGGTTGCAGTGATCGAACAGCGCGCCTCGTGAGGCCTTCCGTTCGTTCCCCGAACCGAGTGAAAACTTTACCGGAGGTTTCCCGGGACGACAAATCGACCGGCGCCCTGCCGCGCCGGGCCTGACGCATCCGTCAGGGCCGACAGGCAGGCGCGCCCCGGTCGATCACAAGCTCGCGCGCAGGTTCTTCAAGCGTTCCATCGTCGAGTGCTTGCCGAGGATCTCCATCGACTCGAACAGCGGCGGTGAGATGCGCTGACCGGACACGGCGGTGCGCAGCGGGCCGAAGGCGAACTTCGGCTTGATGCCCAGGCCGTCGACGACGGCCTCGCGCAACGCGGCCTCGATGCGCTCGTGCACCCACTCGATGCCCGTGCCGTCAGGCTTGCCGAGCGAACCCGAGATGGGCTCGAGGGCCGCGATGGCGGCGTCTAGCACCTGCGCGGCAGTCTCCTTGAGCTGCGCGCGGGCGTCGTCCGCGATGGGCAGCTCGGCGTCGTCGGTGAAGAACGGTGCGACGAGCGGCGTCGCCTCCGACAGCAGGTTGATGCGCGTCTGAATCAGCTCGGCGACGAGGTTGAGGCGACCCAGCTGCGGCAGCGACGGCTGCTCCGGCAGCACGCCGTCCGCGACGAGGAACGGCAGGATACGCGCGGCGAAGTCGCGAGGCTCGAGCTCGCGGATGTAGTGACCGTTGAGCCAGTTCAGCTTGTCGAGGTTGAAGATCGGGCCGACGGTGTTGACCTTGCTCCATTCGAAGTTCTCGCTGAACTCCTCGAAGGTGAACACCTCGCGCTCGGTGCCGTCCGCCTCGATGATCGGCGGGTAGCCGAGCAGCGCGAGGAAGTTGAGCAGCGCCTCCGGCAGGTAACCCTGCTCCTTGAACCACGTGAGGCGCGCCCACGGGCTCTTGCGCTTGGAGATCTTCGCCTTCTTCTCATCGCGCAGCAGCGGCATGTGCGCGAACTTCGGCGGTTCGAGGCCGAGGCCCTGGTAGAGCAGGATGTGCTTCGGCGTCGAGCTGATCCACTCCTCACCGCGCACGACGTGCGTGATGCCCATCTCGTGGTCGTCGACGACGACGGCGAGGTGGTACGTCGGGAAACCGTCGGCCTTCATGATGACCTGATCGTCCGGGCGGGGCGCCTTGACCTCGCCTCGGATGAGGTCGTCGAACACGAGCGGCGCGTCGTCGGGGATGAACATGCGCACGACGGGGTTCTCGCTGAAGCCGGGCTCGGCGGCGCGCTCCTCACGCGACTTGCCGTAGCACATGCGGTCGTAGCCGGTCGGCAGCTTCTGCTTCTGCTGGAGCTCGCGCATCTCGGCGAGCCGCTCGCTCGTGCAGTAGCAGTAGTAGGCCTTGCCCTCGTCGATGAGCTTGTCGACGTACGGCTTGTACGTGTCGAGCCGCTCACTCTGACGGTACGGCGCGTACGGGCCGCCGAGGTCGGGGCCCTCGTCCCAGTTCAGGTCGAGCCAGTGCAGCGTGTCGAAGATCTGCTGCTCGGAATCGGCCTGGAAGCGCGCCCGGTCGGTGTCCTCGATGCGCAGGACGAACTTTCCGCCCTGCTGACGCGCGAACGCAAGGTCGAACATCGCCATGTAGGCGGTGCCGACGTGCGGGTCACCCGTCGGCGACGGCGCGACGCGCAGACGGACGGCGCCGGGGCTCGTCTCGCCGGGCGTCGAGGGGGTGGGGGCTGAGGTGGTAGTCGAGTCGCTCATGATGTCTCCATCGTAGACGGCCGTTGCGCTGCGCCTCAGGCCTCGCGCATCACCGCGAGCGTCACCGATTCGGCGAGCCAGGTGAGGAAGTCGTAGTAGGCGGCCATGAGCTGTTCCTCGTCGTTCGGCACCTGCCCACGCTCGACCTGTTCGACGAGTGCGTCGGCATCCGCATCGGTGCGCACGCCGAGGCGCTCGGCGAGCACGAGCCGCACGTCCGTCAGCGCCATCATCGTCGCGCGCGCCTCGGCCTCGTCGAGGACGACGTCGCGGGGTTCGCCGGCGCTCATCGTCTGCGCGAGGTCGACGTTGGCACCCGCGCGCTCGAACGCCGTCATCGCCGTAGCGAGGTTACGCAGCTTGCGATCGCGCAACGAGGCCTCGGTGAGGCGGCGGAACTCGGCGGCCGCGCCGTCATCGTCCTTGACGCCGTCGGGCAGCAGCCGACGAAGCGCCGGGTCGCGCGGAGCCTCACGGGCGCTCATCGAGCGTCCGAGCGCCGCGAACAGCTCGTCCTCGTCGGTGCCGCGCGGCGCGTCGGGTGCGTCGTCTCTACCGTCGGAGAGCAGGACGCTCGTCTGGTGCATGAGATCGACGACGACGGCGCGTTCGACGTCGTCGAAACGTCCGACGATGCGCCGCTCGTCGGACGGGTCACGCCGGAATGCCTCGGCCATCAGCCCTCCTGCTCGTAGGTCGCCCACAGGCTGTAGCCGTGCATGGCGATCGTGTCGGCCTCGGCCTTCTCGCGGCTGCCCTTGCTGACGACGGCGCGGCCCTCGGTGTGCACCTGCATCATGAGCCGCTCGGCCTCCTCGCGGGAGTAGCCGAAGTAGTCCTGGAACACGAAGCTGACGTAGCTCATGAGGTTGACGGGGTCGTTCCACACGAGCGTCACCCACGCCCGCTCCCCCACGTCCTGGGGGTCGGGGTCGGCGAGCTGCTTGGCCAGTTGCTCGAAATCGATGTCTGGAGGCGCGATCGACACGTCAACCACCTTAGAGTTCGATACGTGACTTCCACCATCTCGGCCTCGACGGCCCTGCTCACCGACCACTACGAGCTCACGATGCTCCAGGCGGCGCTGCGCTCCGGTGCGGCCCACCGCAAGAGCGTCTTCGAGGTCTTCGCCCGCCGCCTGCCCGACGGCCGCCGCTTCGGCGTCGTCGCGGGCACGGGTCGTTTTCTCGAGGCGTTGAAAGAGTTCCGGTTCACCGAGGCCGAGATCGACGACCTGCGTCGACGCGCCGTCGTCGATGAGCCGACGCTCGAGTGGCTCGCCGACTACCGCTTCTCCGGTGACATCCACGGCTACGCCGAGGGTGAGTGCTACTTCCCGGGCTCGCCGCTCGTCGTCGTCGAGTCGACGTTCGCCGAGGGCGTCATCCTCGAGACGTTGATCCTGTCGATCCTCAACCACGACTCAGCCGTCGCCGCCGCCGCGTCGCGCATGGTGCTCGCCGCCGACGGCCGTCCGTGCATCGAGATGGGCTCGCGTCGCACGCACGAGGAGGCAGCGGTCGCAGCCGCGCGCGCCGCGTACATCACGGGGTTCGCGGCCTCCTCGAACCTCGAGGCGGGACGTCGCTACGACGTGCCGACGACGGGCACGTCGGCGCACGCGTTCACGCTGCTGCACGACGACGAGCGCGCCGCGTTCACCGCGCAGGTCGACTCGCTCGGCAAGGACACGACGCTGCTCGTCGACACCTACGACGTGAAGAACGCCGTCAAGATCGCCGTCGAGGTCGCGGGCCCCGAACTCGGTGGGGTGCGTCTGGATTCCGGCGACCTGCTCGTGCAGGCCCGCGAGGTGCGCGAGCAGCTCGACTCACTCGGTGCCACGGGCACGAAGATCGTCGTGACGAGCGACCTCGACGAGTACGCCATCGCCGCCCTCGCAGCCGGGCCGGTCGACGCGTACGGCGTCGGCACCTCCCTCGTCACCGGCTCCGGCGCGCCGACGGCCGGCATGGTCTACAAGCTTGTCCAGCACGCGGGCGACGACGGCCAGATGATCGACGTCGCGAAGAAGAGCAAGGACAAGATCTCCGTCGGCGGACGCAAGTGGGCGCTGCGTCGCCGAAACGCACAGGGAGTGGCCGAGGCCGAGATCATCGGCATCGGCGAGCAGCCGGTCGACGACGGCGACGACCGTGCGCTGCTCGTCCCGCTCGTCAGGAACGGCGAGGTCGTCGCGCCGACGGACGCCGCGAGCGCCCGCGCGGTGTACGAGCGTTCCCGCGCGGAATTGCCCGCAAAGGCGCGTCAGATGTCGCGCGGTGAGCCCGTCATCCCGACCCGGTACGAGGGTCCCGGCATGGGCGGGGTGACGCAGCGATGAGCGCGCCGAGCGCTGATGCTGGCACGCGCCGGGCACTGGTCGTCGTCGACGTTCAGAACGACTTCTGCGAGGGCGGTTCGCTCGCCGTGGCCGGGGGCGCCCAGGTCGCCGCGGCGATCGCCGACTACGTCGCGCTCGCCGATTACGACGTCGTCGTCGCGACGCAGGACTGGCACGTCGACCCCGGCGAGCACTGGAGCGAGACCCCCGACTTCAGCGACTCCTGGCCCGTGCACTGCCGCGCCGAGTCCGACGGCGCGGCGTTCCACGACGGATTCGCGACCGTCGTCGATCGGCTCGACGCGATCTTCCGCAAGGGCAGGTACGCCGCGGCCTACTCAGGATTCGAGGGAGCGCTCGCCGGTGGCGATGAGTCGCTCGCCTCCTGGTTGCGTGACGGGGGCGTCGGCAGCGTCGACGTCGTCGGCATCGCGACCGACCACTGCGTCCGCGCGACCGCGCTCGACGCCGTCAGCGAAGGCTTTGCCACGCGCGTGCTGCTCGGCATGACGGCCGGCGTCGCAGCCGACAGCACCGACGCGGCGCTCACGACCATGCGCGACGCGGGCGTCGAGCTCGTCGGTCAACCCGTCGTCGGCTGAGAACGCGGCCCGCGTGCCGGGCCCGAAGATGGACGAGAATCGCCGATGTGGACGGGATTCGCGAAGGGACGAAAATCGCAGGTGGGGCGGGGTCAGCGGGTGCGGCGCACGACGCTGCGGGCCGCGAGGTCGTCGAGGCCCTGACGGAGGCGGTTGCTCAGCGCCCACAGCAGGATCGCGATCTGCAGCAGGCCCGCGATGCCGGCGAGCACGGCGACGAGCGACATCAGATCCGGCACGTACTTGATGAGAGCGCGCACGGCGCTGCGTGCCATCGGCAATTTCTGCGGCGAGCGGGGGTCGCCCTCCTCGATGGGCGCCACGCGGATGCCGAGCGCCGACTTGCCGAGCGTCGCACCACGCAGTGACGTCATCAGGGTGTCGTAGACGAATCCGGCGACGAACAGCGCGAGCGCCAACGCGAGCGGCGGCGACGTCAGGTCGTCGGGGAAGGCCGGCATCTGCCCACCGTTGCTCGCGGCGGTGCTCGCCTCGTCGATGAAGTCGCGGAACTCGTCGATCCACGAGTGCAGGAACGGCAGCATCGCGAGGGTGACGGGCACCCCGAAGATGATGCGGTCGAGGAAGTAGGCGAAGAAGCGGCGCCACACCCCCGACGGCTCCCCCGCGCTCGTTCCGAACGCCGTCGGGCGCTGATCATGAGCCCGCGGCTGCGGGACACCGAAGCGATGCTGCTGCTCCCCGCTGCCCTCGGGGCCCCAGTGAGCCGGATAGGTGCGCGGCTCGCCGTCACGGCGCGGCGGTGCGTCGACGTGCTGGACCGGGCGGGCCTCCCCGACGTGGTCGAGGCCCGGGCGCAGCTTCGGCATGGTGCGCTCGGTCCACAGGATGCCGTCCCAGTACCTCAGCTGGGTGGCGTCGCGGGGGTCGTCGTACCAGCCCGACGAAACGGGCGCGTGCGGCTGCTCAGTCATGCGTCTACCCTATCCGCCCCGGCATGACGCGCCGGGGGCGATGAGCCGTGCGGATGAGCCAGGCAGGCAGTGCCTCGTACCGCACTGCATCCCGCATGACACCCGCAGGCTGAGGGCCCCGCGGGCTGAGGGCCTCGCAGGCTCAGCGCCGACCGACGAACCAGCGACGGATCAACTCGATGCGTTCGCCGACCTGCTCGGAGGAGGCCTTGTCGAGCGTCGGCCCACCGCACTGCTGACGCAGATCGTTGTGGATGACGGCATGCGGCTGGCCGCTCTTGCGCGCGTACTGCGCGACGAGGCCGTTGAGCTCCTTGCGCTGCTTGGCGAGGGCACGGTGCGCGGCGACGGGTTCGTCGTCGTCGGTGCGTCGCGTGCGCCCGGCCTTGGCCTGCTTGGCCTGGCGTTCACGCAGCAGGCTCGCCATCTGATCGGGCTCGAGCAGACCGGGCAAGCCCAGGTATTCCTGCTCGTCCTCGCTGCCGACGTCACCGCCCATGCCCCACTGCTGCGCGTCGAACAGGACGTGGTCGAACTCGGCCTGCGACTCGAGCGCCTCGAAGGTGCCGTCGTCGGCGAGCATCCCGGAGGCCTTCTCCTCACGGTTGGCCTCGGCGAGCAGCTCCTCCTCCTCGGACCACATGTTGTCCTCGCGGTTCTCCCCCGCGCGCTGCGGACGGTCGAGGGCGTGGTCGCGCTGCTCCTCGAGACGCGAGGCGTGCTCGAGGATGATCGGCACGGTCGGCAGGAACACCGACGCCGTCTCGCCGCGCTTGCGGGCGCGCACGAAGCGTCCGACGGCCTGGGCGAAGAACAGCGGCGTCGACGTCGACGTCGCGTAGACGCCGACGCACAGACGCGGCACGTCGACGCCCTCGGAGACCATGCGGACGGCGACCATCCACCGCTCGCTGCTCTTGGCGAAGTCCTCGATCCGGGAGCTCGCGCCGGCGTCGTCGGAGAGCACGACCGTCGGTTTGGTACCAGTGATCGCCTCGAGCGTGCGCGCGTAGGCGCGCGCGGCCGTCTGGTTCGAGGCGATGACGAGGCCGCCCGCGTCGGGCACGTGACGTCGCACCTCCGACAGGCGCTTGTCGGCGGCCTGAAGCACGGACGGGATCCACGCGCCGTTCGGGTCGAGCGCGGTGCGCCAGGCGCCTGCAATGGCGTCCTTCGTCATCGGTGTGCCGAGACGCGCCGCGATCTCGTCGCCGGCCCGGGTGCGCCATCGCATGTTGCCGCCGTAGGCCATGAACAGCACGGGCCGGACGACGCCGTCGGCGAGCGCCTCGGCGTAGCCGTACGCGTAGTCGCTCGCGGAGCGGCGGATGCCTGCGTCGTCGACCTCGTAGCGCACGAACGGGATGGGGCTCGTGTCGCTGCGGAACGGGGTACCGGTGAGGCAGACGCGTCGCGCGGCGCCGTCGAATGCAGTGCGCAGTGCCTCGCCCCAGCTCTTGTTGTCGCCGCCGTGGTGCACCTCGTCGAGGATGACGAGCGTCGGCGTGCGCTCGGTGCGGATGCGGTGCACCTCGGGGTTGCTCGCGACGCCCTGGTAGGTGAGGGCGACCCCGTCGTAGTCGGACGCCTCATCGACCTGACGGTTCGTGAACCTCGGGTCGATCTGGATGCCGACGCGCGCGGCCGCGTCGGCCCACTGCGTCTTGAGGTGCTCGGTCGGCGCGACGATCGTCACCTTCTTGACGATGCCGCGCCCCAGCAGCTCCGTTGCAAGGCGCAGCGCGAACGTCGTCTTGCCGGCGCCGGGGGTTGCGACGGCGAGGAAATCGCGCGGATCGGTGCTCAGGTACCGCTCCAGCGCACCGGCCTGCCAGGCGCGCAGCTTGCCCGCGGTACCCCACGCGGCGCGCTCCGGGAAGGCGGGTGAGAGGTGCTCTGCAGCCGAGGTACTCATAGGCCGAGCAGTCTACCGGCGCCGAACGAACTCCCCGACGTGGCCGCCGCCACCGACCGTTCAGGCCGGCCGGAACGCGCGCGACAGCGCCATGAGGCCGAGGAGCAGCACCATCGGGACGGCGAATCCGTAGCGCAGGGACGTGTCGCCGAGGGCGCCCGTCAGCACGGCTCCGAGCAGGCCGCCGACGTAGTTGAACTGGTCGAAGCGCGCGATGACCGCGTCGCTGCCGGCTTGGACGGACGCCGCGTCCGCCTCCGGGTGTGCGTCGCGGGCGAGGCGCGCGGCCACCGAGTACGACAGCGGCGCGACGACGGCGAGACCGAAGCCGGCGACGCCCACCCCGACGAGCGCGAGCGCCGCGGGGCCGAGCCGCGCCGTCAGCCAGTCGCCGCAGCTGCGCTGCGGCTGAGCAGCGAGCACACGAGGTACGGCAGGGTGGCGACGGCGACGAGTGAGGCCGGTGAGGCGAAGGTGTGGTGCAGGTAGGTGGGCGCCCACGTCGTCACGGCCGTGTCGACCATGTAGAACTCGACGAGCGCGAGGCCGAGGGTGCGGAGGCGGCGCCAGGGCAGGCTGCGCGCGGCGGGGGCGTCGGCCCCGGATGCGATGGGCGCCGGTTCCGGCCGCGCGTGCGGGACGTACCGCGCGAGCGTCGCGGCGGCGGGCAGGATAATGAGCACCGCGGCGGAGAGCGCGAAGCCCCAGCGATGCGTCGCGAGCGCGATGAACGTGCCGAGGACGACGATGGCGGCGAAGAACTCCCCCGCCACCGAAACGAGCCCCCGCGCACAGCACGAGCGCGAGCATGAGCACCGAGAAGGCGCTGGGCGACAGGTGCAGCGCGTCCTACAGCTGCGGCAGCTTCGCCGTCAGGGCGACGAACGTCAGCCCCTGGACGAAGAAGGCGCCCGCGGTGGCGGTGCGGGCCCTCGGGTCGGGGCGAGCATTGGTCATGGGGCAGGCTGCCACCGCCGGTGCCCACTCGTCGCCGCTTCGTCGCTTCACCCAGCAGGCTCCCAGCTGACGAGGCGGGCTGGGTCCCGACGGCGCGTCGAAGGGTGTCGGAGGCGCGCCGGGCGACGGCGGAGGGTGGGGTGAGCATCACACCCTGGAGTTGAGTAGCGCTCAACCCACCATGCGGGGCGTCCGCGCGCCTAGGGTGGAGTCAGTCATGGACATCGAGCACTCGATGGCCCCAGCGGCGCCTCGCCGCTCGGTCCATCGAGGCCGCTCACCCCTGGCCGGGGCTCGCAGGGAAAGGACGAGAGTCATGGTTCGCACGAGAGCCCAACTCACCGATGCTCAACGCGAGAAGCTCAGCGCCGTCACTGCGGCGCGCGAAGCGCGTCTCGCCGCCGAAGCGGAGTACCGGCGGGCGGTCGCCGCCGCCGATCAGGCGAAGGTGACGAAGAGCGCCATTGCCGAGGCGGCCGGCGTCAGCGTCGAGGCCATCCGCACGGTGCTCATCCGCATGGCCGAATCGCACGCGCCCGCAGTCGAGGTTCGTGAGCACCTGACGGGGGTCGACGGCGGCTCCGCGACGGCGTCCACCGCCGCGGGACCGGTCGTCACCAGCGCCGTCGGTGCGGCCCCGGTCACCGGCGACGTCAGGCAGCCTGTCGCGAAGGCGAGCTGACGCCCGTCGGCGTCACTCCCCGCCGTCCTGCGGCGGACGCAGGCCCTGGTAGATCTCCTTGCACGTCGGGCACACCGGAAACTTCTCCGGGTCGCGGCCCGGCACCCACACCTTGCCGCACAGCGCGGTGACGGGCTCGCCCGACAGCGCCGACTCCATGATCTTCTCCTTGCGCACGTAGTGCGCGAAGCGCTCGTGATCGCCGGGCTCGGAGAGCTGGTGGTCGACCTGCTCTCGCTCCAGCACCGCCGTCGAGGTGCCCGGCCCTCCGAGGCCGCCCGGGCCGTCGGGCGCGCCGAGGGGCGATGACGGGTCGTCGATCGAAGAGTTCCACACAACCGGGTTCATGGGCGCCAGTGTAGGCGCGCCGCCCGCGGCGGGCCAGGGGGCAGCGAGCCGAGGCGTCAGGCGGCGGGTCAGTTGAGCGTCGGGTCGTCGGGGAACGACGCCAGGAGGCACGTCGGGATGGGTTGGCGTGCGAGGACGCGCGTCCACAACGTCTCGGGGTCGGCGTCGAACAGGTCGGCGATCTCGGGTTCGGCGCGCACCCACCACCCGTTAGCGAGTTCGACGTCGAGTTGGCCCGGCTCCCAGCCGCAGTTGCCGGCGAACACGCGCAGCCCCGACAGCTGCGGGGCGACGATCTCCGGCGGCGCGTCGAGGTCGACGACGGCGAGCGAACCGAACAGTCGCGTGGCGCCCACGACGTCACCGCGCCCCGGCACGCCCGCGAGCGCGACCGCCGTGTCGAGGCCGACGGGCCCGCCCTGGAAGAGCCGATCGGGCGCCGAGCACGCGGACTGCCACCCCGGAAGGACCGAGTCGACACCGGTCTCGAGCGGTTCGGTGAGCACGACGCCCTGGGCGCCGTCGTCACCGTGGTGGAGGACGAACACGACGCTACGGGTGAAGATGTCACCCTCGTCGCGGTCGTGGGCACGAGGCACCGCGACGAGCAGTCGGCCGGTCAACGAGGTCACCCGTCCATTGTGGAACACGCTCGCCCCGAACGCGATGTTGCCCGGTGATCGGGGCACGGGGCCCCGGATCACCGGGCAACATCAGCGCAGATTCAGTCGGCGTCAGTCGCGGTTGCCGCGGTAGCCACCACGATCGCCGCCGTACCCACCACGACCCCCCTGGCCGCCGCGACCACCGAAGCTCTGACGGCGGTTCTCGCGCTCGAAACCACCGTCGATGTCGTCGCGGTAACCGCGCCCGCCACCGAAGCCGCGGTCGTCGCCGCCGCGTCCGCGGCCCTGGCCACGGTCGTCGCGGTCGTTGAAACGTCCACGACCACCACGGTCGAAGCCGCCGCCACGGCCGTAACCGCCGCGCCCGCCGTCACGACCACCGCGGTCGTAACCACCTCGGCCACCGCGCTCGTAGCCGCGGCCGCCGCGACCACCACGGTCGTTGCGCGGCGCGAGGGTGCGACGCAGGTCGTCCTCGGAGATCGAACGGCCCTCGGGCGTCGAACCGCCCGCGGCGACGATCGCCTCGTCACCGGGGCGCGTGCGCACAAGGCTCACGTCGACGCCGGCGGAGTCGAGTAGACGCTGCATCGAGCGACGCTGGTGCGGCAGCGCCAGGGTGATGACGGTGCCCTTCTCCCCCGCGCGCGCCGTACGGCCGGCGCGGTGCAGGTAGTCCTTGTGGTCGGCCGGCGGGTCGACCTGGAGCACGACGCCGACCTCGTCGACGTGGATGCCGCGCGCCGCGACGTCCGTCGCGACGAGCACGGGCACACGCCCGTCCTTGAACGCCGACAGGACACGGTTGCGCTGACCCTGGTTGAGGCCACCGTGCAGCGCGGCAGCCATGACGCCCTGCTCGCGCAGCTCTGCGGCGACACGGTCGGCGCCCATCTTGGTGCGGACGAACACCACGGTGCGTCCCTCACGGTTCGCGACCTCGGCCGTCACGACCTTCTTGTCGCGCGGCTCGATGAGCAGCGCGTGGTGCTCCATCGTCGTGACGGTGGCGGTGCCGTCGTCCGTCGAGTGCGTCACCGGGTCGACGAGGTACTTGTCGACGACGGAGTCGATGCCACGGTCGAGCGTCGCGGAGAACAGCAGGCGCTGGCCGCCTTCGGGCACGAGGTCGAGGATCTCGGTGATGGCCTCGAGGAAGCCCATCTCGGCCATGTGGTCGGCCTCGTCGAGCACGGCGATCTCGACGCGGCTCAGGTCGGCCGCGCCACGCTCGATGAGGTCGGACAGGCGACCCGGCGTGGCGATGAGGACATCGACGCCGCGCTCCAGCGCGGACAGCTGCGGCTCGTACGGCATGCCACCGGCGACGAGCTTGTGCTTGAGACCGACGACGTGGACGAGCGGCTGCAGCGCATCGCTCACCTGCATCGCGAGTTCACGCGTCGGCACGAGGACGATGGCGCGCGGCTGGTGCGCGCGAGCCTTGCCGCCCTCGGCGAGACGCGCCAGCATCGGCAGACCGAAGCCGAGCGTCTTGCCCGAACCCGTGCGACCGCGGCCGAGGACGTCCTTGCCGGCCATCGCGTCGGGAATCGTCGCCGCCTGGATCGGGAACGGCTTCGTGATGCCGTCACGCGCCATGCGCTCGACGAGTGCCTCGGGCAGCCCGAGCTCGGTGAACGTCATGATGACGCTCTCGTCGATCTCGTCCGACTCGCTCTCGTCGAAGCCCCCGTGCTCGCCGTCGGCCGTGCCCGCGGTGGCGTTCGTGGCGTCGGCGGGGTCGGTGTTCTCCGCGTCGGTGTTGTCGGCGTCAGAGTTGGTCGTGTCGGAGTCGGCGGCGTCAACACCGTCGCGCTCGGCGTCCGTGGCGTCGGCGGTGGGAGCGTCGTCGACGCGGACGTCACCCTCGACGTCGCCGTCGACGTGGACGCGCTCGTCGGGGTTCTGTTCGCCGACGACGTCGACGTTCTCGCGCTGGATGTTCTCGCTCGTGGCCGCGTCGGCCTCGACGGTGGTCGCCGCGACGTCGGCGTTCGCCGCCGTCACGTTCTCGACCTGCGCGTCCTCGACGCGGGACTCGTCACGCACGGTGGCGTCGTCGAACGAGCGGTCGGGGCGCCCGAAGCGCTTCTCGCGGTCGAAACCGCCCTCATGGCGGTCGTCGCGGCGCTGGAAGCCGCCGTCACGGCGGTCGCCACGGTTGAAACCGCCGCGGTCGTCGCGACGCTGGAAGCCACCCTCGCGACGGTCGTTGTCACGGTTGAAACCACCGCGCCGGTCGTCACGGCCCTGGTAGCCACCACGACGGTCATCACGGTTGAAGCCACCGCGACGGTCGTCACCGCCACGGAAACCGCCCTCGCGACGATCGTTGTCGCGGCTGAACCCACCACGACGGTCATCGCCACCACGGTTGAAACCACCGCGGTCATCGCGACGCTGGAAGCCGCCCTCGCGACGGTCGTCGCGGCCCCCGAAACCACCACGACGGTCGTCGCCACCGCGGTTGAAACCGCCACGGCGGTCGTCGCCGCGGAAGCCGCCGTCACGTCGCTCGTTGTCGCGGTTGAAACCACCACGACGGTCATCACCGCCGCGGAAGCCGCCCTCACGGCGGTCGTTGTCACGGCTGAAACCACCACGGCGATCATCTCGGCCCTGGAAGCCGCCACGGCGTTCGTCGGTACCGCCGCGGTTGAAACCACCACGACGGTCGTCGCCGCCGCGGAACCCGCCCTCACGGCGGTCGTTGTCACGGTTGAAGCCACCGCGTCGCTCATCGCGGCCGCGGAAACCACCGTCACGGCGGTCGTCACGGGCCTGGAAGCCGCCACGACGCTCGTCACCGCCGCGGAACCCGCCCTCA
>NZ_AEIQ01000126.1:0-529 GCF_000152185.1 Dermacoccus sp. Ellin185
CTTGTAGATAGTTAGGGCTAAAGAAGGCAATGGTGTTTTTATCCACCGACGCCAACTGGCGCTGCGCTTCACGCACAATATCCTCGTTGAGATCGTCGGTAGTAAACAGCACCGGCAAATGTTGTTCCGTCATATCCTGCCAGAACGGATTTTCCCGGTTAAGCACACAAGGAATGCCCGCCTGAATCAGTAAGCACAGCGTACCAATGCCCTGCTGGCGGGCAAAAACTAAAGTAACCCAAGATCGCACTGACGAAGTAGCGCCAGATAGGCGTCAAATTCCAGTTTTTCGCTCAGAATTTGTAGATTTTCTTCGCTGAATAACTCCAGCCCCGCCTGACGAACTTCCTCAATGTACGCTTCGTTATTAGGCGGATATCCCATCGGCACCACCACTTTTACCGTATCGCCAAATTGCTGATGAACGGCGCGCAAGGCAGCAATATGCTCATTGCTGCGGTCGCCGGAGTTCCCCACCAGAATGGTCATTTTCCCTTCACGTTGCCGATCGTTCGCCATCGTATTGAGC
>NZ_AEIQ01000125.1:0-520 GCF_000152185.1 Dermacoccus sp. Ellin185
GTTATTCTACTGGAACCACTCCGGGGTCATGGATCAGGTGTGGCGTTTCAACGTCGACTACACCAAGGTCAGCGATCCTAGCTACTTCAATGATTTCGATAACAAGTACGGTTCCAGTACTGACGGCTACGCAACGCAAAAATTCAGCGTTGGCTATGCGGTGCAAAACTTCAATGCCACCGTTTCAACCAAGCAGTTCCAGGTTTTCAGCGAACAGAACACCAGTAGCTACTCGGCAGAGCCGCAGTTAGACGTTAATTACTACCAGAATGATGTTGGTCCGTTTGATACGCGTATTTACGGCCAGGCAGTGCACTTTGTTAACACCAGAGACGACATGCCTGAAGCAACCCGTGTTCACCTGGAACCGACCATCAATTTGCCGCTCTCTAATAACTGGGGCAGCATCAATACCGAAGCGAAGTTGCTGGCAACCCATTATCAGCAAACCAATCTTGACTGGTATAACTCCAGAAACACGACCAAGCTGGACGAATCCGTTAACCGCGTAATGCCGCAA
>NZ_AEIQ01000124.1:0-849 GCF_000152185.1 Dermacoccus sp. Ellin185
GCGGGTGGACGGGCGCGGCCTGCGCTGCCAGGACGACGGCGCCCGTCCCGGCGGCAAGGACGCCGGCGCGGATCCACCCCTGAGCGCCCCACGTGCGTGGCCGACTCGTGCGCGAACGGCTCATGCGCGCACCTTCTTCCGCGTTCCGAACGGCAGCGCGAGGAACGCGACGACACCGAACAGGCCGAGCTGCGCCCAGCGCCAGCCGCGCCACGCCGTCCCGGGATCGATCTCCAGACGACCGCCCGCAGCGCCCAGTTCGTAGGTCGGCAGGTCGCCTGCGACGTGCCGCAGGGGGCGGCCGTCGAGCGTCACGCTCGCGTGCTCGGCGAAGCCCGGCCCAGCCGCGACGGCCACGCGTCGCGCGGCAGCGCCCGCGGGCAGCGTCGTCGAGACGCGCGCATGGTCGCCGCTCACGGGCACGATCGTGCGATTCTCGCCGTCCGTGACGACGACGCGGGCGGCGCGCTCGGCGCCCTCTCCGTCGACGTGGTAGAGCGAGGTGCCGGCGGTGCTCGCCATGGGCGTGAGGCCGTCCACGCCGTCGAGTTCGAGCGAGCGTGCCCCGGGCTCCTGGGTTGCGCTCACGTACGCGACGCCGGCTTCGCGCAGCGCGCGCGCCGCGTCGGATCGATCGGCCGTGGCGTCCGTCAGCGACCCGATCGCCCGCGTGACGGCGGCGGGGGTCCGCATCGTCGGGACGCCGGCGTCGGCAGCCGGCAGCCCGGCCTCGCGGCTGCGGACGGTGAAGTCGGCGGCGTCCGCACGCGCGTGAAGTTCGAGCACGAGAGCCGCGCGGGTGCTGTGTGCCTCGTGGGCGGCGATGGCCGGCAACGCAGTTCCACGAGG
>NZ_AEIQ01000123.1:0-3545 GCF_000152185.1 Dermacoccus sp. Ellin185
GGGTTAGCCGACGTTGGCGTCCACCCGGCGCCGACGTCGGCGGTCGCCTGCGGGCCGGACGTTCGCGCAACGACCAGGTCGCGACGCTGTTCCGCATGTACCTGCGTGATCACGCGCGCTCGGTCGCGGCGCTGCTGCTCGACGTCGTCGACGCGCTCGTCGCGCAGGCGCAGACGCATCTCGGTGTCGCGATGCCGGGGCGCACGCACCTGCAGCACGCGCAGCCCGTGCTGCTGAGCCACCACCTGCTCGCGCACTCGTGGGCGTTGCTGCGCGACGTCGAGCGCTTCGGCGACTGGGATCGACGCACCGACGCCTCGCCGTACGGCTCGGGCGCGCTCGCGGGGTCGTCGCTGGGCCTCGACCCGGCCTCGGTGGCCGACGATCTGGGCTTCTCGCGCCCCGTCGAGAACAGCATCGACGGCACCGCGTCGCGTGACTTCGTCGCCGAGTTCGCGTTCGTCGCCGCAATGTCGGCGGTCGACATCAGCCGCATCGCGGAGGAGGTGGTGCTGTGGGCGACGAAGGAGTTCAGCTTCGTCACCCTCGACGACGCGTTCTCGACCGGCTCGAGCATCATGCCGCAGAAGAAGAACCCCGACGTCGCCGAGCTGGCGCGCGGCAAGGCGGGCCGTCTCGTCGGAGATCTCGCAGGCCTGATGACGACGCTCAAGGCGCTCCCGCTCGCCTACAACCGCGATCTGCAGGAGGACAAAGAGCCGGTCTTCGACGCCGTCGACACCCTCGAGCTGCTGCTGCCGGCCTTCGCGGGCATGACGGTGACGCTCACCTTCCACCCGGAGCGTCTCGAATCCCTCGCGCCGCAGGGCTTCTCGCTCGCCACCGACATCGCCGAGTGGCTCGTGCGCGAGGGCGTGCCGTTCCGTGTCGCGCACGAGGTCGCAGGGGAGTGCGTCCAGGCGTGCGAGCAGCGCGGAATCGAGCTGTGGGATCTGAGCGACGATGACCTCGCCGCCATCAGCGAACACCTGACGCCGGGTGTGCGCGAGGTGCTGAGCGTGCCCGGTTCACTCGCCTCCCGCAACGCGACGGGCGGGACGGCTCCCGACCGCGTCGCCGAGCAGCTCGAGGCCGCGCACGCGAAGTCGAGCGAACTGCGTACCTGGGCGAGCCGCCCCATCGACATCCGCTGACGCTCGACGTCCGCTCACGCTGACGCTCGATGTTGCCCGGGTTTCGGGGGCCGACGCCCCCGAACCCGGGCAACATCGCGTGCGGGGCCCCACACCGAGGGAGGTGGCCCGAATCGAGCGTGGGCGGCACAATGTCGGCGTGCCGGATCTCGACTCATCGTTCTTCGCCCATCCGCCCGTCGACGTCGCGCCGAAGCTCTTGGGCCTCACCGTCTCGCACGCGGGGGTGACGCTGCGTATCACCGAGGTGGAGGCCTACCACGGCGCCGTCGACCCGGGTTCGCACGGCTTCAGGCGCCGCACCGACCGCAACTCCGCGCTGTTCGGCCCGCCCGGCACCTGCTACGTCTACATCAACTACGGCATCCACCGGGCCCTGAACCTCGTCTGCGGGGCTGACGGAGAGTCGGCAGGTTGCCTCGTCCGTTCTGGCGAGATCATCGCCGGCCTCGACCTCGCGCGGGAGCGGCGCATGGCGAGTGCACGCGAGGGCGCGCCGATTCCCAAGGACGCCCATCTCGCTCGTGGCCCGGGCAACCTCGCGAAGGCGCTCGCGATCGAGCCCATCCTGGGCGGCACTCCCGTCGTCGGGCCGGATGCCCAGGTCGTCGTCCGTCGAGGGGACGACCACGTCGTGCCCGAGTACCTCACCGGCCCGCGTGTGGGTGTGAGCGGCCCTGGCGGTGAGGGGGAGACGTTTCCCTGGCGCTTCTGGATCCCGGGCGAGCCCAGCGTCTCCGCCTACCGCGCCGCAGTGACGCGGGTGCGCAAGCGCTGACGGAGTCTGTTGCGGTGGCGCCCTCCACGCAGCAGGCGCGCCGGATCGGGCGGTCGTGGGAGACTGTGGGGTGGGTGCGTGATCCGCGCAACCGAGGCATCTGACGAAAGGGACGACGTGAGCAACATCCTCGACGAGCTGCAGTGGCGCGGAGCGGTGGCGCAGACCACCGACGAGACGCAGCTGCGTGACGCGCTCGCGAACGGACCGCTCACGGTGTATTGCGGCTTCGACCCGACGGCGCCGTCCCTGCACTTCGGCAACCTCGTCCAGCTGATCCAGCTGCGACGGCTGCAGCGCGCCGGGCATCGCGTCATCGTGCTCGTCGGAGGTTCGACGGGTCTCATCGGTGATCCGCGCCCCAGTGCGGAGCGCGTGCTCAAGACGAAGGACCAGACGGCGCAGTGGGTCGCGCGCATCCGTGAGCAGGTGCAGCCGTTCCTCGACTTCGACGGCGACAACCCCGCCATCGCGGTCAACAACCTCGACTGGACTCAGGGCATCTCGGCCCTCGACTTCCTGCGTGACTACGGCAAGCACTTCCGCGTCAACGGGATGATCAAGAAGGACGCCGTCGCGGCGCGCCTCAACTCCGAGCAGGGCATCAGCTACACGGAGTTCAGCTACCAGATCCTCCAGGCCCTCGACTACCTTCACCTGTTCCGCGAGTACGGCTGCACCTTGCAACTCGGCGGCTCCGATCAGTGGGGCAACCTCATCGCGGGCTCTGATCTCATCCGTTCGGTGGAGGGCAAGAGTGTGCACGTGCTCACCTCGCCGCTGCTCACGGACGCGTCCGGGCAGAAGTACGGCAAGTCGGAGGGCAATGCCATCTGGCTCGACGCGCAGATGACGAGCCCGTACGCCTTCTACCAGTACTTCCTCAACGTCGAGGATTCCGAGGTCATCAAGCTCATCAAGTTCATAACCGATCGGACGAAGGACGAGGTCGCGCAGCTCGAACGCGCCGTGGCCGAGGAACCCTTCAAGCGAGCGGCGCAGAAGACGCTGGCGGCCGACGTCACGACGCTCGTGCACGGTGAGGCGGCGACGGCCGGCGCCATCGCGGCGAGTGAGGCGATGTTCGGCAAGGGTGACGTGACGGCCCTCGACGCGGGGACGCTGCGTGACGCCGTCGCGGAGTTGCCCGGGGGAGAGGTTTCACCGGGTACCACCCTGACGGACGCGCTCATCGCGGTCGGCATCGCCGAGTCTCGCAACGCGGCCCGACGTCTCATCGGGGACGGCGCCATCTCCGTGAACAACGCGAAGCTCGACGACCCCGAGCACGAACTGAATGCTGACGACTTCCTCCACGGCGTGGCCGCGATCATCAAGCGTGGGCGCAAGCACCAGGCAGCCGCGCGGCTCGCGCACTGACCTCGACGACGACGGGGGCTCACCATGACGGTGGGTCCCCGTTGCGCATCCCGGGGTGGTGGCCGCACCCGGGCGGTCGATTTGGCAGCACCCGCCGCGCTGTGTAGTGTTCTCTGAGTCGCCGCGAGCGAGGAGCTGGAAACAGCCACTCACTCGGACGCCCTTGGTCACCAGTTCGACTGGGACGCAACGAATTACAGCGATGTGGTTCGAAGCGCCGAGTTGAAGTCGGG
>NZ_AEIQ01000122.1:0-49467 GCF_000152185.1 Dermacoccus sp. Ellin185
CCCGGGAGGCGCAGACGAGCCCCGCCGCGGCGCAGAGCGCTCCCGCGGCCGATCTCGGTACGAGCGCGCCGGGCGAACCGCGCCCCGCCGCTGCCGCCGCGGAGCGTGAGCACCGCGCCGCCGTGCGTGCCGAGGAGGCGACGCCGGAACCCGGCGGGTCCAGCAAGCCCGCCGACCCAGCGAACGCCCAACCGGGCGTCGATAGGGTGAACCCGTGAGCACCCGTGTCTTCGTCGCCCGTCTCGTCGGCCTCACCGTCTTCGACCCTCTCGGCGACCGCGTCGGGCGGGTGCGTGACGTCGTCGTCGTGTTCGGCAAGAACCCGAGCCCGCGCGTCATCGGCCTCGTCGTCGAGGTCGTGCAGCGGCGCCGCGTGTTCCTGCCGCTGACGCGCGTGACGTCGATCGATGCGGGCAAGGTCATCACGACGGGCCTGGTCAACATGCGCCGCTTCGAGCAGCGTCACAACGAGACGCTCGTATGCGCCGAACTCTTCGACCGCCAGGTGACGGTCCGCGAGCCGGACGGCGAGACGTTCACCGGCACCGTCGAGGACATGGCGATGGAGCAGAACCAGCGTCGCGACTGGGACATGACGAAGGTGTTCGTCCGTGCGCAGGAGCAGTCGTCGGGCGCCTCGCGCGCCATGCACCGTCTGACGCGTCGGCGCACCGGATCGACCAGCCTGCACGACATCCGCGATGTCTACGGCCTCAACCGGCAGCACACCGAGCAGTCGGCTGAGCGGCTGCTCGAGACGTACGACGACCTGCGCGTCGAGGATCTTGCCGAGGTCATCCACGACCTGACGCCGAAGCGTCGCGCCGAGGTGGCGCGCGCCCTCGACGACGGCACGCTCGCCGATCTACTCGAAGAGTTGCCCGAGGACGACCAGGTCGAGATCATTGCCGCCCTCGACACCGAGCGCGCGGCCGACGTCCTCGAGGCGATGGAGCCCGACGACGCCGCCGACCTGCTCGGTGATCTGCCGCCCGAGACGGCCGAGGATCTGCTGCAGCGCATGGAGCCGGCCGACGCCGCTCCCCTGCGCCGGCTGCTCACGTACGACGAGAACACCGCGGGTGGTCTCATGACGACCGAACCGGCCATCCTGGGCCCGGAGGCGACGATCGCCGAGGCCCTCGCCGTCGTGCGCCGTGAAGAGGTCGCGCCGGCGCTCGCGTCGGCCGTGTTCGTCGTGCGCCCGCCGCTCGAGGTGCCGACGGGGCGCTTCCTCGGCATGGTGCACACGCAGCGGCTGCTGCGCGAACCGCCGCACACGTCGCTCGGCAACGTCGTCGACTCGACCGTCGACCCGGTCAACGTCGACGCGCCGCTCGGCGAGGTGACGCGCACCCTCGCGCAGTACAACCTCGTGTCGCTGCCGGTCGTCGACGACGACGGGCGCCTGCTCGGCGCGGTCACCGTCGATGACGTGCTCGACCACATCCTTCCCGAGGACTGGCGCGAGGAGCGCCATGACTTCCGCCAGGACAAGACCTTTCCGGGGGTGACGCAGTGAGCCGCGAAGTGGGTTCGCGCCGTGAGCGCGGGCGTGACGAGAAGCGGGACGAGCGTCGCGACGCCAAGGAATCCCGGGAGGAATCGCGTCGCAAGGAGGCATTGAAGGAGGCTCGTCGGGACTCACGCGACGAACGCGACGCCGCCGGCCGCCTCGATCAGCCGCAGGAGAAGCGGGCGCGCGTGCTGCCACGCATCGACCTCGACTCCGAGGGCTTCGGCGTCGCGAGCGAGAAGTTCGCGCGCTACATGGGTACGGCGAACTTCCTCATCCTGATGTCGGGCTTCATCATCATCTACGTGGTGGTCAACATGACGCCACTGAAGTTCGACGAGTACCCGTTCGTCTTCCTCACGCTCCTGCTGTCGCTGCAGGCCTCGTACGCGGCGCCGCTCATCCTGCTCGCGCAGAACCGTCAGGACGATCGCGACCGCGTCGCCATCGAACAGGATCGCTCGCGCGACGAGCGCAACCTCGCCGACACCGAGTTCCTCACCCGAGAGGTCGCCTCGCTGCGCCTCGCGATGCGTGAGACGGCGACGCGTGACTTCGTGCGCTCCGAGCTGCGTTCGCTGCTCGAGGAGATGGAGGAGCGCGGCATGCTCGCCATGCCCGATGCCGAGGACGACGATGCCGGCTCGTCGAAGCAGGAGAAGAAGGCCGCGAAGAAGCAGGCCAAGAAGGACGCGTGCCCGGAGGCATAAGGGCGCGAGTGCCCGGGTGGACGTGACTCAGGCCACTCACTACCACGCCGTACGATGGAGGGCATGACCACCCCCACTCTCGACGCCATCGGCGCTGCCCTGGCGACCGTGGAGGATCCGGAGATCCACAAGCCCATCACCGAACTCGGCATGGTCGAGTCGGTCGATGTCTCCGAGTCCGGCCACGTCGCCGTCACCATCCTCCTGACGATCGCGGGCTGCCCCCTCAAGGCGAAGCTGACGGAGGACACGACGAAGGCCGTGATGGCCGTCGACGGTGTCACGGGCGTCCAGGTGAACCTCGGCGTGATGAACGATGAGCAGCGCAAGAACCTGCGCGAGCAGCTCAAGGGCTCCTCCCCCGAACGTGAGATCCCGTTCGCCAAGCCCGGTTCGATGACGCGCGTGTACGCCGTCGCGTCCGGCAAGGGCGGCGTCGGCAAGTCGTCCGTGACGACGAACCTCGCCGCCGCGCTCGCCGAGCAGGGCCTCAAGGTCGGCGTCGTCGACGCCGACATCTACGGCTTCTCCGTGCCGCGCATGCTCGGCGTCGCGCACCGCCCGACGCAGGTCGACGACATGATCCTGCCGCCCGAGGCGCACGACGTGAAGGTCATCTCGATCGGCATGTTCGTGCCCGGCAACCAGCCCGTCGTGTGGCGCGGCCCGATGCTGCACCGCGCGCTCCAGCAGTTCCTCGCCGACGTGTTCTGGGGCGACCTCGACGTCCTCCTGCTCGACCTGCCGCCCGGCACAGGCGACATCGCGATCTCCGTCGCGCAGCTCATCCCGACCGCCGAGATCCTCGTCGTGACGACGCCGCAGCAGGCCGCCGCCGAGGTCGCCGAGCGCGCCGGTGCGATCGCCCTGCAGACGAAGCAGCGCGTCGCCGGCGTCATCGAGAACATGTCGTGGCTCGAGCTGCCCGACGGCACGCGCCAGGAGATCTTCGGCGCGGGCGGCGGCGCCACCGTCGCCGAATCGCTGACGCAGTCAATCGGCGCGCCCGTCGAGCTGCTCGGCCAGATCCCGCTCGACACGACCCTGCGTGAGGGCGCCGACCACGGCATCCCCGTCGTCGTCGGCCACCCCGACGCGCCCGCCGCCGTCGCCCTGCGCGGCATCGCCAAGGGCCTCGGCACGCGCGCTCGCGGCCTCGCCGGACGCAGCCTCGGGCTGACGCCGAGTACCAAGCTGTGAGTTGACGCGCCGCTCGCGCACAGCGAGCACACCGACGAGAGCCGCAACCCTGCACGTCAGGGATGCGGCTCTCGTCGGTGTGCGCGGAAGCTGAAACTCCCCCGCGAGGTCGGTCAGCGCTCGACCGGCACCGGTTCGGTCGAGCTCAGGTGGCGTCGTCGTCGAAGGGCGTGACGCGGTCGGGGTGGTATTCGGCAGTGACGAGGGAGCGCGGGGCGGCCGGCACGCCGTAGGCGTCCTCACCGCCGGCGCCCTCCGCTCCGATCCCTCCGGCCCCGACGCCGTCGGCTCCGCTATCGCTGCTGTATGCAGCTGCGCCGGCCGCACCCACGGCGCCCGCCGCTGTCGCGCCGGTCGACTGCGCGGTGCGCTCTCTCAGCCCGATCTCGCCCGCGATGTCGGCGTCGGGATCGTCGAACAGCGCCTCGCGCACGATCTTGCGCGGGTCGTACTGGCGGGGGTCGTACTGGCGCCAGTCGACGTCCTGGAACTCGGGGCCCATCTCCGTCTTGAGCTGCGTCTTCGCTCCCTCGGCCATCTCCCGCGCGGTGCGGATGAACGTGCGCAGCTTGTCGACATAACCCGGCAACCGCTTCGGCCCGATGAGCACGAGAGCGATGATGACGATGATGATGAATTCGCCCGAGTTGATGTCGATGAATGGAATGTTCACGCGTACGTCACCCCTGCGAACTCGCTCATGGGGCCATTCTGCCTGATCCGGCGCGACTCACCGTCACCCGCTCACCGTGCGTGACCTCGCGGCTGCCCGCGACATCGATCGTCGGGGGCGCGATCCTGTCGCTTCCGACGCTCGCCATGCGGCTGCGCTCCGGCGCCATCGGCGCGGAATGCGACGGTGTGACGAGCACGAACGCGCCCACGCATGCCGCGGTCGAGCCGAGGCCCGCGAGACCCGCGACGAGCCCCGCCCGCACGTTCGAGCGGCGCCGGCGCGCTGCCGGGTGCTGGCGCGTGGCATCCTGCCACGCGATCTCGTCCTCCCGGGAACCAGCCGCAGCGCGGTGGGGCGCCGCCTCCAGCACCATGGCCTCGTCGGCGCAGGAGCCAGGCGCCGCTGACGGCGGCCGCGACGCGCACTCCGGCGCCAGAGCGAGCAGCCCTGCGACGAGGGAAGCATGACGGTCGGGGTCGACGGGCACCGCGCGCACCTCACGAACGATGGCGCGTTCCGCGTCGACGTCACGGCGGCACACCGAGCACACGAGCAGGTGGCGCGCCGCGCACCGCATCGACACCGCGTCGAGTCTGGCGTCGACGTACAGGTCGATGGCTTCGCCCAGGTGCCCCGAGCGATACCGGCGGATCACGTGAGCCCCACGGCCGGGCGTCGCGTGAGCCCCTCCTTCGCGGCCTGGACGACGCTACGACGTCGCGCCTCACGAGCGGCGGGCGAGCGATGCGCGAGCGACTCGCGCAGGGCGGCCCGGCCGCGGTGGATGCGTGAACGCACCGTGCCGAGCTTCAGTCCGAGAGTCTGGGCGATCTCCTCGTACGTGAGGCCCTCGATGTCGCACAGCACGACCGCCGCGCGGAAGTCGGGGGCCAGCGCGTCGAGCGCGCGCTGCACGTCGTCGTCCAACTGCGCGTCGAGGACGACCTGCTCGGGCCCGGCCGCTCCGGAGGGCAGCCGGCCGTCGGCGTCGTCGGCCAGGGCGTCGAAGCGGATGCGCTGCTTGCGGCGCATGCGATCGAGGAACATGTTCGTCGTGATGCGGTGCAGCCAGCCCTCGAAGGTGCCGGGACGGTACGAACCGAGCGAATTGAACACGCGCACGAAGACGTCGTGCGTCAGGTCCTCTGCGTCGTGGACGTTGCCGGTGAGGCGGTAGGCGAGTCGGTAGACGCGCGCACTGTGCTCGGTGACGATCTCCTCCCACGTCGGCGGCTGCCAGCCAGGCGGCGCCTGCTCGGCGACATGCACACGCGAGCGCGTGTTGACGGGGTGAACGGGGTCGGCAACTGCGCCCCGGGGGTTCGACATCGACATGGGTCCTCCCGACCGCATCTCGGCGCTGGCGCGCCGCGAGCATTCATTATCCCCGGCATGCCTGTGGACTTGCTGAGGGACCCGCCGGCTGGCCGCCTCGTGCGGCTGAGGCCCAGTTGCGTTCAGAATTCGTGGGGCCCATTGCGGATGCTGCATTCTCGTCGCGCATTCCGAACGCTGCCCTGCTGCTGAGACGTCGAGCGCCTCGGGCCGCGGAGCTCGACGGCCGTCATCCGCGCACAGTGGGCTGCACAGGGGCTGGCGCCGCACTGCGCGCAGAGTCGGCTGCACTGGGCCTGGAGCCGCCATCGGCGCACAGCCGCGTGCCGACCCACGGATCGGGTGGGGCTGCGAGCGCCCCTAGGATGTCCCCCATGACCAGTTTCAAGCCCGCGAGCTGGGCGTACGCCGAGGATTTCGCCGACGAGCCCCAGCACATCGAGGCTGCCCGCATCCAGGGCGAGCACCTCGGCGCCACCCCGGTGACGAGCGCCGCGGGCGCTGCCCTGCGCATGCTCGCGGCGTCGACGGCGGCGCGCACCGTCGTCGAGATCGGCACGGGCGCCGGTTCGTCCGGGCTGTGGCTGCTCGAAGGCATGCCGGCTGACGGGGTGCTCACCACGATCGACATCAGCATGGAACACCAGCGCGCCGCCCGCGCGGCGTACCAGCGCGCGGGTTACCCGCCCCAGCGCACCCGCATCATCTCCGGCAGCGCCCTGACGGTGCTGCCGCGCCTTGCGGATGCCGCCTACGACCTCGTCCTCGTCGACGGTGAGAAGGACGAATACCCCGCGTACGTCGAGCAGGCGCTGCGTCTCGTGCGGCGCGGCGGCGTCATCGTCCTCGACAACATGCTGTGGCATGACCGCGTCGCCGACCCCGCGGTGCGCGACGAGACGACGAAGCGTCTGCGCGCCCTCGGCAAGGAGCTGCGCGAACGTGACGACCTGCTCACGACGCTCCTGCCCGTCGGCGACGGCCTCCTCGTCTGCGTCAAACGCTGACGCCGGCCTGCGCGCCCTCTGCGACGAGTTGCGCGAGCACGAGGCGCGCCAAGCGCTGACGCCCGCCTGCTCACCCTCGGCCACGAGTTGCGTGAACACGAGTGGCGACACACAGCGCGGCTGCCTGTCGCGCTGCCACCCAGCCGCCGGCGCTGGCACGACGCGAACAGGCGCCTCATCCCCGGAGGGATGAGGCGCCTGTTTCGAGCGGTGCGTGACGAACGCGTCAGCCGACGCAGTCGGTGATCGCGGCGCCGAGGGCCTTGGCCTCGTCGGCGTTCATCTCGACGACGAGACGTCCGCCGCCTTCGAGCGGCATGCGCAGCAGGATGCTGCGGCCTTCCTTCGCGACCTCAAGGGGACCGTCACCGGTCCGCGGCTTCATCGCTGCCATGGGTTGACCCCTTTCGAGAACGCGCCACACGGCGCGCTAGGTTCTGCCACATCGTCGAAGCGTGCCGCGATCCTCCGTCGCGCCGAACACGACTCCCCGCTCTCGCAAGGGCGCCGGTGTGCTCGTCGATCAGCTTGTTACCCACCATTATTGCGCGTCCTGCCAGGCAGACGAAATCCATGTGTGAAACTCGTCACCATGTCTGCCACCTCTGAAGTTCTCGTCGACGTGAGCGACGGCGTCGCCACCGTCACGCTCGACCGCCCCGACTCGCTCAACTCACTGACCGACACGAGCAAGACCGCGCTGCTCGCCGCCGTCAGACAGGTCGCCGACGATGCGTCGATCCGAGCCCTCGTCCTGACGGGGGCCGGGCGCGGATTCTGCGTCGGCCAGGATCTGCGCGAGCACGCCGAGCAGCTCGGTGCCGGGTCGAAGGGCCCGTTCGAATCGGTGTCGCGCTACTACAACCCGATCGCGACGACGCTCGCGCAGATGCCGAAGCCCGTCATCGCCGCCGTCAACGGCGTGGCGGCAGGCGCCGGGTTGTCGCTCGCGATGCTGGCCGACTTCCGGATCGCCGCGCCCACGGCCAAGTTCACGACGGCGTTCGCGGGCATCGGGCTCAGCTGCGACACGGGCGCGAGCTGGAGCCTGCAGCGACTCGTCGGCTCGGCCCGCGCGCGCGAACTGCTCTTCGATGCGCGGACGATCGACGCCGACGAGGCCCTGCGCATCGGCCTGGTCAACCGCATCGAGGACGACGCCCTCGCCGCAGCGCAGTCATGGGCGGCCCGACTCGCGGCCGGCCCGACCCTCGCCTACGCCGCGATGCGCGATGCGCTCGAATTCGCGTCGAACCACTCGCTGGTGGAGTCGTTGGCCCACGAGGAGCCGCTCATGATCCGCACGGGATCGAGCGACGATCACCGACGCGCCGTCGACGCCTTCCTCACCAAGCAGCCCCCGACCTTCGAGGGCCGCTGACCCATCGGCGATGTTCGTCCACATTCGCGTACGGCGACGGCGGCCCGTCGCTCCCTCCGTTCGCAAGCTGGGGCTCCCAGAGCCGCGCGAAGGGCACCCTGTATCTGACGGTCGTCCCCGCCGGTAGTTTGGGGTGCCGAGGGGGTGCCGAGCGACGGTCCCTAGGTGGCACGGCACAGATTGCCTGCGTTCGGCGCGCACCCCGGCCGTCAACGTGATGCTCGGAGGGATCACGCCAACGACGCAGCCGTCACGCCCGACCCGCCGACGGCGCCGGGCACCGGGCGCCTCCACCTCACCCCGCCAGACGTTCGATGGCGTCGCCGGCAACACACCCTGCTGCGTGGTCGTTGACGTACCCGCACGCCTGCATGAGCGAGTAGCAGGTCGTGGGTCCGACGTGCGCGAAGCCGCGCCGTTTCAGTTCTTTCGCGAGCCCGGTCGACTCGTCCGACGACCCGACGACGTCCGCCACGGTCGTCGGGCGCTCGTGCGCCGCAGGCGGGAAGGTGTCGATGAGCGCCTCGAGCCCACCGTCGGCACGCAGCTCGACGACGGCGCGCGCGTTCGTCACCGCAGCCTCGATCTTGCGGCGATTACGCACGATCGAGGCATCGCCCATCAACCGCTCGACATCGGTAGCCCCGAACGCCGCCACGGCATCCGGCTCGAACCCGACGAAGGCCGCCCGGAACGCCTCACGCTTGCGCAGGATCGTCAGCCACGACAACCCCGATTGGAACGACTCGAGCGTCAGCCGCTCGAACAGTTCCCGCTCACCGCGCACCCGTCGCCCCCATTCGTCGTCGTGGTAGGCGACGTAATCTGGTGCGCTCGTGGCCCATGCGCAGCGGGCGACACCGTCGTCACCGACGATGAGCAGGCTCATGCGTGGCGGTCGCTCGACGACTCCCGCGACGCCGCGTGCCGGCCTCCCGGCTCATCACTGCCAACTGGCTCATCGCCCTTGTCGAGCGCCACGGCCTCGCGCGCCGCGGTCTCAGACGCCTCGTCCTCGCGCTCGTGCCCGAGCGAGCGGCGCCCGCGACGCCGGAACTGGACGATCTCGGCCGCCTCGTCACCGGCCGGGCGGCTACGAGACGCACCCTCCGCGTCGGCCACGGCGTCAGGGCGAGCCGTCGTGGCGCGCGCACCGTCGGGCTTCTCGCCGAGCTGCGATTCCAACTCACCGATCTCTTCGAACAGGCGGTCGAGCACCGCGTCGACCTGACCCATGTTGTACCCGCGCAGTGCCTGGTCGAAACGAACGGCGTCCACGCCCTGTGCGCCCAGGGGGCCGGGCGGCAACTCGAACGATGACGTGCTGCTCGGGCCCGACATCGAGTCGACGCCGATGCGTCCGGCGAGAACCGCGACGAGCGCCCCGATGATGACGATCAGGACGACGATGAGGACGATCATCATGATGGTGCTCCTCAGGCCTCGACGGGACGCTCGCCCGCGCGAGCGGCGCGGTGAGCGTCACGGATGAACGCGATGGCTTCTTCTGCGGTGTCGACGATGACCATGCGGTCGACGTCGCGCTCGGAGATCATGCCCTCGGCGAGCACCGTCGCGCGCAACCATTCGCGCAGCGGGCTCCAGAACGCGGTGCCGACGAGCACGATCGGGTAGTGCGTCACCTTCTGCGTCTGCACGAGCGTGATCGCCTCGAACATCTCGTCAAGCGTCCCCACACCGCCCGGCAGCACGATGGCGCCCTGCGTGTACTTGACGAACACCGTCTTGCGCACGAAGAAGTAGCGGAAGTTCACGCCGAGGTTGACGAAGCGGTTGAGCCCCGTCTCGAAGGGCAGTTCGATGCCGAGCCCGACGGACGTGCCGCCTGACTCGAAGGCGCCCTTGTTCGCGGCCTCCATCGCGCCCGGGCCCCCGCCGGTGACGACGGCGAAGCCCTCCTTGACCAGGGCGCGCCCCACCTGCTCGCCCACGGCGTACGCCGGATGCTCGGACTTGAGCCGCGCCGAGCCGAACACGCTGATGGCGGGCCCCAGCTCGGCGAGCGCGCCGAAGCCCTCGACGAACTCGGCCTGGATACGCATGACGCGCCATGGGTCGGTGTGGACCCAGTCCGCCTCGAAGTTCGAGTCGAGCAGTCGCTGGTCGGTCGTCGTGCGCGGCACGTGCTTGCCGCGCAGCGTGACGGCACCCTTGTGGTAGTCGTGCTCGGGGCCGGCCTTGCGGCGTTCTGCCTCGTCACGGCGGGCCGCGAGACCCGAATCGGCAACCGGGCCGGGCTGCGACGCGACGTCGACCATCTCCTCGCTCCCGCGGGCGCTACGCGCGTCGCGCTCGTCGTCGTGGTGCGCCATCAGGCCAGCCACCCCTTGAGCAGCTCGAGCGCGGTGACGATCTGATCCTCGGGGCACCACTCGTCGTCCATGTGGGCGACGTTCGGGTCCCCGGGGCCGAAGTTGACCGCAGGCACGCCGACGGCGGAGAAGCGCGCGACGTCCGTCCACCCCTCCTTCGCGACGACAGGCAGGCCGAGCGCGTCGACGAACGCCTTCGCCGCCGGGCGGTCGAGACCGGGACGGGCGCCCCCGGCGAGATCGTCGCACTCGATGTCGAAACCATCGAAGAACGTCGTGACGTACGCGAGCGCGTCCTCGGCGCTCTTGTCCGGCGCGAAGCGGTAGTTCACCGTCACCGTGCACGCGTCGGGGATGACGTTGCCCGCGATGCCGCCGGAGATGTTCACCGCGTTGAGGCCCTCGTGGTAGTCGAGACCGTCGACGGTGACCGTCTGCGGTTCGTACTCACGCAACCGGTTGAGGATGTCGGAAGCCTTGTGGATGGCGTTGTCACCCTTCCAGGGCCGCGCCGAGTGGGCGGCGATTCCCTTGGTGCGCACGTGAACCCGCAGCGTCCCCTTGCAGCCGCCCTCGATACCGCCGTTGGTCGGCTCGAGCAGGACGGCGAACGCGGCCCCCTCGAGCAGCTCCGGTCGGGTGCGCGCAATGCGCCCCAGACCGTTGTGCTGATCCTCGATCTCCTCGCCCTCGTAGAAGACGAAGGTGATGTCGCGGTTCGGCTCCGTCAGTTCTTTGGCGATCTTGAGCTGGACGGACACCCCGCCCTTCATGTCGGTCGTGCCGCGCCCGTGCAGCTTGCCGCCGACACGCTTGACGGGCAGGTTGGCGGGATCCTTCGTCAGCGGCACCGTGTCGATGTGGCCGGCGAGGACGATGCGTTCGTCACGCCCCAGGTTCGTGCGGGCGACGATCGTGTTGCCGTCGCGTACGACGTCGAGGTGGTCGAGCGTCGCGAGCTCGGCCTCGATCGCGTCGGCGAGGTTCTTCTCATCGAGGGAGACCGACTCGATGTTGCACACCGATTCGGTGAGCGCGACGACGTCCTGCGTCAGGTCCAGAGAAGCCATGCCCACACCCTATGACCCGTCGCCGACAACCTTGGCACGGGAGACGAACGTCCATCGCCCGGGGAGCGAATGTGTGCGCGAATCGCAGACGAGTCGGCCCGCCACCCGGACGAGCCCACCCACAGCCGCGAACCCCTCGGTAGCCTGGGCGGCATGACTGATGCACGCACCGCCTGGGGCTACGGCCTCGCCACCGTGACCGCCGACGGCACCACGCTCGACACGTGGTACCCCTCCCCCGCGCTCGGCACGCCCGACGACGCCACCAAGGCTCCGTCCGCGCTCACCGCCCTCGAGACGAAGGACGACGCGCGCACGGTGACGACGAAGGTCGTGCGCACCGTCATCGACCTCGACGCCGCCCCGGACGACGTTCCCGACGCGTACCTGCGCCTGCATCTGCTCAGCCACCGCCTCGTGCTGCCGAACACCATCAACCTCGACGGCATCTTCGGCCGGCTCGCCAACGTGGTGTGGACGAACTTCGGCCCGTGCGCCGTCGACGACTTCGAGATGACGCGCGCGCGTCTGCGTCAGCGTGGCCCCGTCAGCGTCTTCAGCATCGACAAGTTCCCGCGCATGACCGACTACGTCACGCCCAGCGGTGTCCGCGTCGCCGACGCCGACCGCGTGCGTCTCGGCGCCCACCTCGCCGAGGGCACGACCGTCATGCAGGAGGGTTTCGTCAACTTCAACGCCGGCACGCTCGGGCACTCCATGGTCGAGGGGCGTATCACGCAGGGCGTCGTCGTCGGCGACGGCTCCGACATCGGCGGCGGCGCCTCGATCATGGGCACCCTGTCGGGCGGCGGCACGCAGCGCGTCAGCCTCGGCGAACGCTGCCTGCTCGGCGCCGAATCGGGCCTCGGCATTGCGCTCGGTGACGACTGCGTCGTCGAGGCGGGCCTCTACCTCACCGCCGGCACCAAGGTGACGATGCCCGACGGCACCGTCACCAAGGCCGTCGAGCTCTCCGGTGGCGCCAACATGCTGTTCCTACGCAACTCCGAGACGGGCGCCGTCGAGTGCCGCGCCGGCGCCGGCAGTGGCATCGAGCTCAACGCGGACCTGCACAAGAACTGACGCCACAGGCGGGCATGCGGGGTCGCGGCCATCCGAGCCGCGGCGCCTCGCGGCATTTCATCACCCGTTCAACCCCACGGACCGTCAGCCAGGCGCCACACTGTGAGCGCCCCACGCACGAGGAGACGACGATGACGAGCCACCCCGACCGAACGCACGTGGACGGCCCGAGCCCACGCGAGGACCTGCGGGAGCCGCACGAGACGCGGGTGCCCGTCAGCGAGCGCAAGCAGGTCCGCGAGAGTGGCTTCGACGCCTACTCGGCGCCGGAGCTGCAGGCCGCGTCGTCGATGAGCGGCGCGAGCAGGATGCAGCGCATCGTCGCACTCTTCCTGCTGCTGGGCCTGCTCGCGACGTTCGGGATCTCGTTCATCGGCTGACGCCCGCCGCTCGCCGCTGCGGCCCCTTGAACCGGCAGCGCGCGCTCTTGCGTGCGGCGACGCCCCCGTCCCCGACTCGGGGAAGGCCGTCGTACCGGCCGGACGTCAGGCATGAGGGAGGGGCTGCTCACCCTCGATGGTGAACAGCCCCTTCGTCCGACGGTTCGAACGCGATCAGCGCCGCGCCGGCGTCACTTCGTCGGGTAGTCGCGCTCGGTCGCGCCGACGTACACCTGACGCGGACGGCCGATCTTCTTCGCCGCGTCCTTGTTCTGCTCACGCCACTGCGCGATCCAGCCGGGCATGCGGCCGATGGCGAACAGGACGGTGAACATGTTCGTCGGGAAGCCCATCGACTTGTAGATGAGGCCCGTGTAGAAGTCGACGTTCGGGTACAGCTTGCGCTGCACGAAGTAGTCGTCCTTCAGCGCGCGCTCCTCGAGGCCCATGGCGAGCTCGAGCTGCTCGTCCTTGCCGTTCTTCTCAAGGATCGAGTGGGTCGCCTTCTTGACGATGGCGGCGCGCGGGTCGTAGCTCTTGTAGACGCGGTGGCCGAAGCCCATGAGCTTCACGCCGTCGACCTTGTTCTTCACCTTGTCCATGAAGTCCTCGGCCGAGTCGCCCGTCGACTGGATCTTCTCGAGCATCTCGAGAACAGCAGAGTTCGCGCCACCGTGCAGCGGGCCCGAGAGGGCGCCGATGCCGGCGGTGATCGACTGAAACAGGTCCGCCTCGGCGGAACCGACCATGCGGACGGTCGAGGCCGAGCAGTTCTGCTCGTGGTCGCCGTGCAGCGTGAAGAGCATGTCGAGCGCATCGGCGGTGGCCTGGTCGACGTCGCCGCCGAACATCATGTGCAGGAAGTTCTCGACGTACCCGAGCGAGGCGTCGGGCGCGATGAACGACTCACCGATCGACTTGCGGTACGAGTACGCGGCAAGCGTCGGGACGGCGCCCAGCAGGACGGCCGTCGCCTGGTCGATCGCGGCGTCGTCCTTCACCGACAGCGCGTCGGCGTAGTACGTGCCGAGCGCCGGGACGACGGAGGCGAGGATCAGCATCGGGTGCGCGCCCTTGGGGAACGCGTCGAAGATCTTCTCCAGGCCCTCGGGCAGGACAGACGCCTTCGCGACGGCCTGGGTGATCTCGTCGAGACGAGCCTGCGACGGCAGCTCACCGTCGATGAGGAGCGCGGCGACCTCGAGGAACGAGGCGTTCTCCGCGACCTGGTCGATGGGGTAACCGCGGTAGCGCAGGATGCCCTGGTCACCGTCGATGTAGGTGATGGCGGACTTGCACGACGCGGTGTTGACGAAGCCGACGTCGAGGGTGACGTTGCCCGTCTCCTTCATGAGCGCCGAGATGTCGTAGCCGCTGCAGCCCTCGACGGCCTCGACGATCGGGAACTCGAGTTCCTTGTCGTCGGCCGTGAACGTGGCGTTGCCCTGAGAAGTCATGTGGGTTTTCCTCCTTGCGGACCGGCAGGGGTGTACCGGGTTAGCGAATGAGACGTTACCTGAGAATTTCCGCTGCTTTTAATCCGCTACCACCGGGTAGAGTAAAAACTTTGACTCTCCGTCAACCCGCTGTGAGGCGCCTCACAGCGGCGTCGATCCGTTCGTCGGTGGCCGTCAGCGCGATGCGGACGTGCTGCTCGCCCGCGACGCCGTAGAAGTCGCCCGGCGCAGCGAGGATGCCGAGCTCGGCGAGCGCGTCGATCGACTCGCGGCAGGGGCGTCCCTGCGTCGCCCACAGGTACAGACCGGCCTCGGAATCGTCGATCCGCCAGCCTGCCGCCTCCAGCGCAGGTTTGAGAGCGGCGCGGCGGCGCGCGTAGATCGCCTTCTGGGCGGCCACGTGGGCGTCGTCCTCGACCGCCGTCTTGAGCACCCGCTGCACCGGCCACGGCACGATCATGCCGGCGTGCTTGCGGACGTCGACGAGCTGCTTGACGATCGCTGGGTCACCCGCGACGAAGCTCGCACGGTATCCGGCAAGGCTCGACTGCTTGCTCAGGGAGTACACCGACAGCAGCCCGGTGTGATCTCCACCGCACACGCGGTCGTCGAGGATGCTCGGGGCGCTCAGCTGCCCCGCCTCGCCGGCGCCGTCACGCCAGTCGAGCTCGGCGTAGCACTCGTCGCTCGCGACGATGACGCCACGCGCGCGTGCCCAGTCGACGACCTTCTTGAGGTGCTCGACACCGAGAACCTTGCCGTTCGGGTTGCCGGGGCTGTTCATCCACAGCAGCTCCGGCGCCTGCGGCCCGAACTCGGTGAGGCCCCGCATCGGACGCGGCGTCGCGCCCGCGAGGCGAGCGCCGACGTCGTACGTCGGGTAGGCGACCTCGGGAAAGGCGACGACGTCCCCGGCGCCCAGGCCGAGCAGCGTCGGGAGCCACGCGACCAGTTCTTTAGAACCGACCGTGGGCATGACGCCGTCGGGGTCGACGTGGCTCGCGTTGCGGCGGCGTGCGTACCAGGCGGCGATCGCCTCACGCAGATCGGGGGTCCCCCACACCTGCGGGTAACCGTGGGCGTCGGCGTTGGCCGCGAGTGCGTCCTGCAGGATCTGCGGCGTCGGATCGACGGGCGTGCCGACGCTGAGGTCGACGATGCCGTCAGGGTGCTCACTCGCGCGCGCCTTGGCCGCGGCCAGCGAATCCCAGGGGAAGTCAGGAAGGTTGAGCGCCATGCCGCCATTCTCGCACCTGCCACCGACATCCCCACCCGGCCCGAACCCCCGCGCCGCCAGGGCCGCGTGCCCATCGGCGAACGGCGTCCACTCCTGCGATCTTCGTCACCATTCGCGACTTCCGTCCATCTCTGCGAACCGCCTCCCCCTCTGCGATGTTCTTCGTCCACCTTCGCGGTCGACCCCCGTGCCGCGGCGACGACGTAAATGTGGACGACAATCGCCGATGTGGACAGGAATCGCCAAAGGGGACGTAGATCGCGAAGGTGGACGTAGATCGCAGATGGGTGCGGGACACGACGAACCCCCGCACGAGCCGTCAGCAGCTCGCGCGGGGGTTCGATTGGCGCGGGGTTCGAAAGGGCAGGATTCTATTGGCGCGAGCGAGGTTCGCGTGCAGGCACGCAAGCGCCCAGCACCTTTGGGGCACAGACGTCGGCCTGCCGGTCCTCGTCAGGCCTCACCGTCAGCCCTGGCCACCAGCCCTGGTCGTCAGTCCTGGTTCTGCGGGGGCAGGACGGCGATGATCGGGTGATCCTTCTTGATGACGCCCATCTTCGCGGCGCCACCGGGCGAGCCGAGGTCGTCGAAGAACTCGACGTTGGCCTTGTAGTAGTCGGCCCACTCCTCGGGCGTGTCGTCCTCGTAGTAGATGGCCTCGACGGGGCACACCGGCTCGCACGCGCCGCAGTCGACGCACTCGTCGGGGTGGATGTAGAGCGAACGCTCACCCTCGTAGATGCAGTCGACGGGGCACTCTTCGATGCAGGCCTTGTCCTTGACATCGACACAGGGCTGGGCGATGACGTACGTCACGGGTAGCTCCTCGGTGGTCGCGTTGCGCCCGCCGGCCGACCCGTGCAGAGGCGAGATGCGGACAGCGAACGTTCTTGGTATCCGAGCGTCACGGTGCGATGTTCGGATGGTTGCCTCCTAGTATGCCGATGTGCGCGACTCCGCCGAAAACAAGCCCACCCTTGCTTCCACCCTGCGAGAGGGCGCACGGGTCATGATTCGCCGGCGGCTGACAGCCGGCGAGCTCGCCGCCGCCGCAGGCACGCTCGACGCGAACGCGACCCTGACGGACATCGTCGGCACCGTCCGCTCCGTCGACGTTGGCCATGTCGTCGTCGACACCCGGCGCGGCGAGGTGCGCGTCGCCATCACGCACATCGTGACGGCGAAGGCGCTCGGCCCACGCCCCGGCCGGCGTGGCGCGCCGCATCGCGCGGTCTCCGTCGAGGATCTCGAAGAGCTCATGACGGACGGCTGGCCGCCCCACGAACGTGAGTGGTTCGGACGCTGGATGCTGCGCGCTGCCGGCGGTTACACCGGGCGTGCCAACTCGCCTCTCGTCCTCGGCGAACCCGGCCCGTCGACGGCCGACTCGCTTGCCACCGTTCGACGCTGGTACGACGCTCGAGCGCTGCCGCCCCTGATCCAGGTGCCTCTCTCACCCGGCTTCTCGGCCGACGACGACCCCCTCGTCCAGGAGGCCACCACTCTCGGCTGGGAGGCGCTCCGCCCGGTACGTGTCATGACGGCCGCGAGCGCCGACGTCGCTGCGGCTGCGCGGCGCACGTCGACCAGCTCGATGCGCACGAACGTCTCCCCCGCCCTCGACGACGCGTGGTGGTCGCTCGCCGATGACCGGGCACGCACGCACGAGAGTGACGCCCGGCGCGTCCTGGAAGGCTCCGAGAAGCAGGTCTTCCTCGCGCTCACGCCGCCCGTTGACACGGACGGCATCACCTCCGGTGCGGCGGGCGCGCCCTCGGGAGCCGTCGCCCACGCTCGCCTGGCGCTGTCGCCGGGATGGGCCGGAGTGTTCGCCCTCGCCACCCGCCCCGACGTCCGCCGTCAGGGCCTCGCACGACAACTCCTGCGCGCCTGCGCCGACGAAGCGCTGCGCGCCGACGAGGCGTCGATGTACCTGCAGGTCGCCGCCGACAACGCACCGGCCATCGCTCTGTACGAATCGCTCGGCTTCACGACGCACCACACCTACGTCTACCTCGAGGCGCCCTCTCAGGTCGTATTGCAGGCCTGAGCGCTCAGAGGGCTCCGACGGCCCGCAGCGCGAACGTCACGAGCCAGTGCGTCGACATGAAGTCACCTTCGACGATCGCTGACTGCGCGTACTCACGTTGATGCCGCGCTGCGGTGCGCATCCGCTCGGCCCGCTCGGCGTCGTGCCGCTCGACGACCGGAGCCAGGGCGCCGAGCGCTGCGGAGCGGGCGAGATTGAGCCCGAACAGGTGCACGAGCTTGCCGTCGGAGTGATCGCCCACCTCGGGGACGGCGAGCAGCGGATCGTCGTCGGCGCCGAGACGCGGAAGGAACAGCCCCAACCACGCCTCGAACTCTTCCGGGGCGAGCACGCGGCGCATGAGGTCGGCCTCCGAGAGCGCCGCCGAGTGGAAGTCGTTGCCGCTCGGCTCGTAGTGCGCCGGGTAGTCGACGTCCGCGCCGAACCACCGGCGCGTATTGACCTCGATCGCCTCGACGACCTCGCTCCGACCGAGGGCGACGAACGCGTCGTGACACAGCGCGAGACCGTAGGCCGTGTTGTCGTGCTGCCCGGTACGCACCGGGTGGGTGAGCTTCGGCATCCACTCCACGAGAAGGTCACCCACCGCATCGACGACGGGTTCGAGCGCACGTGCCCAACCGTCGGAACCGGGCTGCGTCGAGCGCTGTGCCGCGACGGCGAGAGCACTCGCCCACCCCCATCCGTACGGGCGCTCGTAACCCGGATGCTCACGCAGGTACGCCGCCTCGCTCACCGCGTTCGCATGCGTCAACCGGCCGTTCAACTGCGCGAGAAGCGCCTCGCGCGTAGCCGGGTCGACGAACTCGTCCGCCTCGTCGAGCAGTGTGATGCCCGCCAGTTGCATGTGGCAGGAGCTGTGCCAGTCGAGCGACGCATGGAAGCACGGGTGCAGCGTCCACGGCGTCACGTCACAGTCGTCGGCGGAACCCGACTTGTGCTGCGAGGCCCAGGGGAACGGCGTGTCGAGGACCTCCACGACGGTGTTCGCCCAGGCCCGGGCGTTCTCGGCCTTCCATGCGT
Organism: Dermacoccus sp. Ellin185; assembly: GCF_000152185.1. Taxonomy (NCBI): domain Bacteria; kingdom Bacillati; phylum Actinomycetota; class Actinomycetes; order Micrococcales; family Dermacoccaceae; genus Dermacoccus; species Dermacoccus sp. Ellin185. The sequence continues at coordinate 18,459 of NZ_AEIQ01000122.1, forward strand.
TGATCATCTCGTCCCCTCTCAGAAGCACAGCAGATACATGAGCACGATGTTGCACGCGAGCAGGGCGATCGCCGTCGGGATCTGGGCCTTGATTGGGCCGTACTGATCCTTCAACTCCAGCAGCGCCGCGGGCACCATGTTGAAGTTCGCCGCCATGGGCGTGCAGAGCGTTCCGCAGAATCCGGCGAGCATGCCGATGGCGAACACTGCGGCCGGGTTGCCGTGGAAGGACTCGATGAGCACAGGCCATCCGACGGCGGCCGTCATGACGGGGAAGGCCGCGAAGGCGTTGCCCATGATGACCGTGAAGAGGAACATGCCGATGCAGTAGACGACGACACCTGCGATGAGCGAGCCGTGCGGCAGCACCGTCTCGCTGATCGTCTTCACCGCGTCACCGACACCGGCGTCCTTGAACAGGACGCCGAGCGTGGCGAGGAACTGCGGCAGGATCGCGGCCCAGCCGATGTGACCCAGGAGGCGATCCCCCTCCTCGAAGGGGACGCTGACGCGGCGCTCGTTGAAGATGACCATCGCGGAGAACATCGCGACGACCGCCGCGATGCCGAGCCCGATGATTGTGGCCTGCTTGTCCTCGAGCAGCAGCTCGCCACCCACCGTGACCTCGAAGATGCCCATGAGGGCGAAGACGGCGGCGATTCCGGGGATCATGAGCGCCGGGACGAAGAGCTTGTTCCCGTACTTCGCGGCGCTCTTCTCGCGCTGCTCCACGCTCGTCGTGAGATCGGCGCCCTTGCCCGGGAAGCCGGCGCCGGCGAGTGCGGCGAGCGCCAGGACGGCGATGCCCTCGACGAGCGCCGAACCCGACTTGTCGACGACGAAGGTGCCGTAGACGAAGGCGAACGCGAGGATGCCCCAGAAGGCAGCCGAGCCGAAGCGCTTGGCATCGGTGTGGTCGCGCAGGCGCAGGACAGCGACGATGGCGAAGTAGAGCGCAACGAGCCAGAAGAGCCATTCAGCCTTGATCATCGCTTCTCTCCTTCGGCGTCACCGGTGGCCACACCGGACGAGTCCGCAGCGCCGCCCGGGCCGTCGATTGATGGCGTCGCCGGCGTCACGGCGGCAGCCGGAGCGTCGGCCGCCATGGCAGCGAGCGAGCGGTCGAGGCGCAGCATGCGCGCGCCGTGGATGGTGAACGCGCAGATCGCGGTCGGGATGGCCCACACCGCGATGGAGAGGGCTTCGAGCTTGAGGCCGTACGTGGTGTCGACGAAGCCTGTGATGAGCAGGATCGAACCGACGGCCATGAAGACGTCCTCGCCGAAGAACAACCCGACGGTGTCGGCGGACGAGGCGTAGGAGCGAACCTTCTCGCGCATCCGCTCGGTGAGCTTGCCGTGCTTGCGCTCCGCCGAGGCCTCGGCCATCGGCGCGATGATGGGGCGCACGGCCTGCGCTGGGCCGCCGATGGCCATGAGGCCCACGGCTGCGGTGACCTGTCGGATGCCGAGGTAGGCGGCGAGCAGACGACCCGCCGTCATCTTCGTCAGCTTCGTGACGAGGACGCGCGCCTGCTGCATGAGCCCGTAGCGCTCGATCATGCCGATCACGGGCAGAACGACGAGGAAGACCGTCACGGAACGCGAGTTCGCGAAGCCGGTTCCGAAGGTCTCGATGATCTTGACCGGCGAGATGCCGCCGATGAGACCGGCGACGATGCCGGCGACGGCCACGACGAGCATCGAGTTGAGACGTAATGCGAAACCGCCCACGACGACGAGGACGGCGAGCAGCACCCACATAGCTGGCTCCTTGGGTTGTGCGAGGGATCCGCGCACGGCCGGACCAACCACGCGCTACTGAAGGAGGCTACGTAATTGTTGAACAATCCCGACAGGTGGTGCAGGTCACAATTCGGTGACGAAGCCCTTCGGTCCCGATTCATCGCGCACGATGTGGGCCTCGGCGCGCAGGAGGTAAAGCTCCATCGCCGCGGCTGCGCGCACGAAGTGGCCCGCCCGCACGAGGTCGATGATGCGCCGGTTCTCGTCAACGTAGCGCGCGTGCACCTCGAGGGGGTCGCCCGTGCCGAGGAAGAGCAGCCGCACCTCGACGGTGAGGGTGCGCATCATCCGATCCACGATCGGGTTCTCTCCCAGCGCCGCGAGCCGGAGATGGAACTCGGCGTTCGCGCTGCCGACCGTGCGCCAGTCGCTGCGCTCACGCGCAAACTCGGCCCGGGTGACCGCGGCGTCGACGGCGTCGATCAGGCGCGCGTCGACGGGTTGGGCGCGAACGGCCAGATCACGGAGCGCACCGCATTCGAGGTGGCGGCGGGCCGCGTAGATGTGGTGGCCCTCGGCCCGCTCGATGCGCCGGACGAAGACGCCGCGGTGCGGCAGATGCTCGACGACCCCTTCGTGCGCGAGGACGCGGAACGCCTCTCGCAGCGTGTTGCGACTGACACCGAGCTCTCCGACGAGGCCACCCTCGTCGAGATGACTGCCCGGCGGCAGTTCTCCGTCGAGGATCGCGCTGCGGACGCGATCTGCCGCCTGTTCGGCCTGTGATCGATGCATGCGACTTCCCCGTCCCTCGCCGACGCGGGAGTCGCCCCAGCGCCGTCATCCTTCCATCACAGGAGCGCATCGATCCCACCAGGGCTCTTGACGAGCATCCGTTGTTCAACAATTCTTCCTGCATGACTCAGGCGATGACGACGATCGATCTCAACGCGGACATGGGCGAGTCCTTCGGCGCCTGGACGATGGGCGACGACGCGGCCCTGCTCGACGTCGTCTCGTCGGCCAACGTGGCGTGCGGCTTCCACGCCGGAGACCCGCTCGTCCTCGCCACGACGTGCGCGGCAGCCGCCCAACGCGGAGTGAGCATCGGGGCGCACGTCGCGTATCGCGACCTCGCCGGTTTCGGGCGTACCTTCGTCGACGTCGAACCCGAACGCCTCGAGGCGGAGGTGCTCTACCAACTCAGTGCTATCGACGGAGTCGCCCGCGCCCATGGCACGAGCATCGGCTACGTCAAGCCACACGGCGCGCTCTACAACGCGATCGTCCACCACGAGGGCCATGCCGCGGCCGTCGTCGCCGCCGTCACGCGGTTCAACGAGAACACGACATCCACGCCGCTCGCCGTCCTCGGGCTTCCTGGCAGCCTCGTCCTCGAGCTGGCCGAGGCCGCAGGCATCCGTGCAGTCCGCGAAGCCTTCGCCGACCGGGCCTACACCGCCGAGGGAACGCTCGTCTCACGTCGCACGCCCGGCGCCGTCCTGCACGACCCCGACGTCGTGGCCGCGCGCATGGTGACGCTGGCGACCACCGGCGAGGTGGAGGCGATCGACGGCTCCCGCGTCGCTGTCACGGCCGATTCGATCTGCGTGCACGGCGACTCTCCCGGTGCCGTGGCGATGGCCACGCGGGTGCGATCGGCACTCGAGGCTGCCGGCATCTCGATCGAGGCATTCGCATGACGCCGATGACGCTACGGCCCGTAGGCGACCGCTGCGTCATGGTGGAACTCGACGACGCAACCCAGCGCCGACGACTCGACACAGCCCTTCGGCACACGTCGATCGACGGTCTCGTCGAGCACATTCCGGCGGCGCGCACCGTCCTGCTCCGGTGCGCGACGCCCTGCGAGGTCTCGCGCGTGGTGGCCGCGGTGCGGGCCCTCGACCTGGCGTCCGTCGACTTCGAGCCCGGTCGCGTGAGCGAGGTGATCGAGATCCAGGTCCGTTACGACGGGGCCGATCTCGAGGAGGTCGCTGCCATCGTGGGTCTCGACCCGCGAGAGGTCGTGAAGCGTCATACCGGGCAGCTGTGGACCGTCGAGTTCGCCGGCTTCATGCCGGGATTCGGCTACCTCAGCGGTGAGAGCGGTGGCCTGCACGTGCCGCGACGCGACTCGCCTCGCACCCGCATCCCGGCCGGCTCGGTCGCCCTCGCCGGCGACTTCACGGGCCTCTATCCCCAGGCGTGCCCCGGCGGCTGGCAGCTCATCGGCACCACCGAGGCCGAGCTGTGGAACGTGGAGCACTGTCCCCCGGCGCTGCTCGTGCCCGGTGCGACGATCCGCTTCGTGGCGGTGACCTCATGAGTCTCGTCATCGACGCCCTCGGCCCGCTCGCCCTCGTGGAGGACCTGGGCCGCCCGGGATACGGCCACCTCGGGATCGCTCCATCCGGGGCTGCGGATCGCGCCAGCCATCGACTCGCGAACTCGATCGTCGGCAACGATGCGAAGGCTGCGACGCTCGAGATGCTCCTCGGTGGGCTTCGCGCCCACGTGACGCGCGACGTCGTCGTCGTCTTCACCGGCGCCCCTGCGCCCGTGACGATCAATGCTCGCCCAGCCGCGTTCGGCGAGCCGCTGCTCCTTCGATCCGGCGACGAGATCGCCCTTGCCACACCGGTGCACGGGCTACGCACCTACCTGGGGGTCCGGGGCGGGATCGACGCCCCCACCGTCCTCGGGTCACGCTCGAGCGATCCGACCACGGGTGTGGGACCACGGCGTCTGCAGGTGGGCGACGAGTTGGCTTTCGGGGCCGACATCGTCGGCTCCATTCCGTGCGTCGACGCCTTCACCGCGTTCGTCCGTTCGGGCGATCTGCTTCTGCGTGCCGTGTGGGGTCCGCGCGACGACTGGTTCACCGACGCGGCCCGAGCCGCGTTCACGGCGAGTTCGTGGGAGGTGAGCGCCGAGGGCGACCGGGTCGGCGTCAGGCTGCTGGGATCGCCGCTGCAGCGTTCCCGAAGCGGCGAGCTGGCGAGCGAAGGACTCGTGCGTGGAGCGATCCAGGTACCGGCCAACGGCCAACCGATCGTCTTCCTCGCCGACCACCCCACGACCGGGGGCTACCCCGTCATCGCTGTGGTTCGGGACGAGGACATCGACCACCTCGCGCAGGCTCGCCCCGGCACCCGCGTCCGCTTCGTCTGTGAGCGCCGCACGCTCTGAGGAGAGCGCCCGAGTCAGCGTCGTGTCACGAGCGCTCGGGCCGCAGCAGAGGCCAAGATTCCGACGGCGCCGCCCACGCCGACCCGCAGGACGTGAGCGCTGGTCGTGAGGTCGTCCGCCACGAGGTTGGTGTGCGTCGGGCCCCCGACGACGCCGACGAGCGCACCGCTGAGAAGGACGACGGCCGGCGCGAGCATGAGGGCTGCGAGGATCGCGGCCCGCGAGTCGAACCCCGGAACCCGGGAACCACCGGTCCAGGCTTTGGCCACCTGCCAGTGCGCGACGAGGAGGACGAGCGCGGGCAGGAGGCTCCACAGCGCCGCGCTACGGTTCCAGCCGGTGAGGAGGCCGACGGGTTCCACGACCAGACGGCGACCGCGCCGAGCGCCGCGGCGACCCCCATCCCTGCGGCGAGGACGAGCAGATCGCGTCCGAGCTCCTCGGTGAATGACGTCTCGTGCTCCCGCGTGGCTTCCCACATGGCCATGACCAACCCCCTTGATCGCTGCGCCCGGCGTCTACCGAACGCTGACACCCCTTGACGCATCCACGGCCCGGTCGCTTGCAGCCAGGTTCTGCCCGCGGCGTTGGCCGATGTGTGAGTGTCTGCCCGGTGTGCGGGCTGCGCCGCCCCCACATCGGGTCGAAGCTCACAGATCGCCCACGCCGGATGCGCCTCGCGCACTCGGGCTCTAGCGCTCGCTCTGCGCGCGGTCGAGCAACTGAGCCAGGTGAATGCCGCGCCGGGTGGTGAGGTCGGCGATCTGGGTGCGGCACGAGAACCCATCGGCGAGCAGCGCAGCGTCGGGCTTGGCGTCCATCGCCGGCAGCAGCTGTTGTTCGGCGACCTTGACGCTCACCTCGTAGTGCCCCTGCTCGACGCCGAAGTTGCCTGCGAGGCCGCAGCATCCGCCGAGTTGCTGCAAGTTGGCGCCGGCGTCGCGCAACAGCGCGGCATCGGGCGACCAGCCCATCACCCCGTGATGGTGGCAGTGCGGCTGCGCGACCACGTCGACACCGGACAGGTCGGGCGCCGTCCACCGGTCGTCACCGGCGAGGAACTCCGCGAGCGTCGACGTCGAGCGCGCCACCAGCGCGGCGTCCTCGTCGCCGGGCAGTAGCTCGGCGGCGTCACCGCGCAGCACGGCCGTGCACGACGGTTCGAGCCCGATGACGGGCACGTGACGACGCGCGACGGGCGCGAGGTCGCCGATCAACCCGCGCAGTTGCTTCTTCGCCCCGTCGAGCTGGCCCGTGGAGATCCACGTCAGACCGCAGCAGCCGGCGCGTTCTACGACGAACGGTTCCCAGCCTGCGCGCCGCAGCACACGAACCGCGGCCTGACCGACCTCGGGCGAGAAATGGTCGGTGAACGTGTCGACCATGATGACGACGGCGTTCTCCGGCACCACGCCACGACGGTCGGCGTCCTCGAAGAACCCGACATCGTTCGTGCGGCACCAGTCACGGAACGACTCACGCGCCAACGACGGCACCGAGCGTCGCGGATCGACGCCGGCGAGCTTCTTGAGCACCGGCACCTTGCCCGTCACCGCGAGCGCCAGGTTGAACACGCCGGACGCCATGTGTCCCAGCCGAACCCAGCGCGGAAGCTGCCCCAACGCGTAGTGCGAGCGCGGACGCAGGCGCCCCTTGTACGTCTGATGCAACACCTCCGACTTGAACGCGGGCATGTCGATACCCGTCGGGCAGTCCGATGTGCAGCCCTTGCACGACAGGCACAGATCGAGCGCCTCGTGCACCTCCGGCGAGCGCCAACCGTCGTTGACGAAACCGCCGGAGAGCCCGCCCTGCACCATCTCCTGCAGCAGCCGCGCGCGTCCGCGCGTCGAGTCCTTCTCGTCACCGGTCGCCGCGTAGCTCGGGCACATGACGTTCGTCGTCCCGATCGTGCTCGCGCGGCACTTGCCGATGCCGGTGCAGCGGTGGACGGCGCGCGCGAAGTCGCCGCCGTCATGCGCGTACGCGAGTGCGAGGTCCTTCGTCAGTGGCGGTACGTGCGCCATGCGGACGTCGGCCGCCGCCGGCGCGGGATCGACGAGGACGCCCGGGTTGAGCAGGTTCGTCGGGTCGAAGATCTCCTTGACGCCGGCGAACAACGCGAGCGCCTGCGACGAGTACATCGAGCTGAGGTACTCGCTGCGGGCGCGCCCGTCGCCGTGCTCACCGGACATCGACCCGCCGTAGCGCGCCACGAGCTGCGCCGACTCGTCGAGGAATTCGTGCAGCACCTGCGTGCCGCCCGGCGCGCTGAGCGGAAAGTCGATGCGGATGTGCAGGCACCCGTCGCCGAAGTGTCCATACGGCAACCCGGAGAGGTCGTAGGTGTCGAGCAACGCGTCGAAGTCACGCAGGTACGCGCCAAGCTTTTCGGGCGGGACGGCGGCGTCCTCCCAGCCGGGCCACGCGGGCAGGTCCTTCGGCGAGCGCCCCGCAAGGCCGGCGCCGTCCTCACGCACCTTCCACAGCGCACTCGTCTCCGCGGCGTCGAGCACGACGCGCCCGTCGATCGCCCCGCAGCCGACGAGACACGCCTCGGCGCGCGCGAGCACCTCGTCGCGATCGTCGCCGGCGATCTCGACGAGCAGCCACCCCGACCCCTTCGGCAGCGCCGGGACGGCCTGCGCGCCGCGCCGCGCGATGAGGACGTCGACGAGCCGCCGGTCGATGCCCTCGCACGCCGTCGGCGTGAACTGACGCACGAGCGGCGCGGCGTCACCGGCGGCCGGCATGTCGTCGTAGCCGAGGACGACGAGGATGCGGAACGCCGGTTCCGTCACGAGCCCGACAGTGGCCTCCGTCAGCACCCCGAGCGTGCCCTCGGTGCCGGCCATGAAGCGTGTGACGTCGAACCCGCGTTCCGGCAGCAGCGTCTCCATCGCGTAGCCGGAGACCTGACGATCGAAGCGCCCGAACTCCTGCCGGATCGTCGCGAGGTTCGCGCCGACGAGGTCGTCGAGGCGCCCGAGGTAGGGGTGCGCGGCGGTCAGCGCGTCGCGCGACGCCCCGTGATCGAGGCGCACGAGCTCCCCCCCGGCCGTCGCCATCTCGAGCGAGAGCAGGTTGTCGCTCGTCTTGCCATACGCGAACGCCCGCGACCCGCACGCGTTGTTGCCGATCATCCCGCCGATCGTGCATCGCGTGTGCGACGACGGGTCCGGCCCGAAGCGCACCCCGTGCGGCAGCACCGCGCGCTGCAGGCTCTGATGCACCGCGCCGGGTTCGACGACGGCGCGCCGGTTCGCGACGTCGAGGTCGAGCACCTTGTTCATGTGCGTGCTGAAATCCATGACGATGCCGGGCCCGACGGCGTTGCCGGCGCATGACGTGCCCGCGCCGCGTGCGGTGATCGGCACGCCCAGACTGCGCGCGACGGCGAGGGTCTCGAGCACGTCATCGGTGTGGCGCGGACGCACGATCGCGCGCGGCAGCACGCGGTACAGGCTCGCGTCGCTCGAGTACGCGGCACGCTCGACACCGCTGACGAGGACGTCGGTGACCTCGTGATGACGCAGCTCGTGCGCGATGCGCCCGACGTCGATAGTGGCGGCATGCGCCGTGACGTCGGCGGCGGGCGTGAACGGGATGCTCGGCGTACTCACGCGTTCATTGTGCCGCGCCGCCCCTGGGCGCGTCGGGCAGCGTCGTAGATCAAGACAGGCCCCGGGTTCGTACGGCACAGTGGCGTCATGACGACCGCGACGCACGAAGCTACTGTCGAACAGACCTCCCTGACCACCGATGACGGCCTGACGCTCGCGGCGACGTGGCACCGACTCGCCGTGTCGTCGGCTGACGAATCGTCGGCTGGCGACTCGTCTGACGAGGGCATGCCGACCGGCCGCACGCCGAAGCGTCCCGTCGTCGTCGCGGTGCACGGCTACCCTGACGACCAGCGGGTCTGGGACGCGATGATCCCCCACCTCATCCCGCGCGCCGACGTCCTCACCTACGACACCCGCGGGTCGGGCCGTTCCGACGCGCCGCCGTCACGCGACGGCTACGCCCTCGACAAGTTGCGCCGCGACGTCGATCGGGCCGTCACCGCAGCCGCCGAGAACGGGCATGAGGTCCATCTGCTCGCCCACGACTGGGGTTCGATCCAGGCCTGGCAGGCCGTGACGGACGACGGCGCGGCCTCCTGCGTCAGCAGCTTCACGACGATCTCGGGCCCATGTCTCGATCATGCGTCGCGCTGGATGCACGCGATGGCCCGTGGTTCGACCCACGATCGCCTGTTCCTCGCGCAGCAGGCCGCGTCGTCGATGTACATCGCGTTCTTCCAGACCCCGCTGCTTCCGGAACTCGTCATCCGCAGCGGCGCGTTCGGCCGGCTGTTGCAGCGCGGCGACGGCGCCGAGCGCGAGCGCCGCGACATGCTCGACGGCCTCGAGCTGTACCGCGCCAACATGGGGCTGCGCCGGCACGGCTCCAGCGCGGACGCGACCTCCGGGCCACGTCGCACCGACGTGCCGACTCAGATCGTCGTGCCGACGAAGGACCGCTACGTCCGCGAACCCATCGCCACGTACGGCGCGGCCTACGCCGCGACGTCCCGCGTGCGGCGTCTCGACGCCGGGCACTGGGCCGTGCGCTCGCACGCCGGCGACGTCGCCGACCTGGTCATCGAGCACGCGGGCCTGTAAGACCGGCGCGCCGACATCACGACGAGCCGACGCAGGTGATGATGTCGTCGGGTTGGTACTTCGTGTGGATCTTGTCGGTGCGCACCACGTTCGAGCCCTTCTTGAGGGTGCGCCACACGTCGACCTGGAAGCCTGGCGTGCCGTTTCCGACGGAGTTCTCGCACCCCTTGACGTCCTTCACGGTGCGTTGCTTCGGCTGCACCACGTCGGTCTTCGGCCCCGTCTTCGTCGACACGTCGTACTGGCGTGTGCCGTAGAAGTCCATGACGACCTTGTTGCCGCTCGTGCCCGCCTTGATGAGGATGAGGTGGCCGGTGTCGTTCGTCCACGTGTTGTCGACGCCGGGGTTCCACAGGGTTGCCTCACGACCCATCGGGTAGCGATCGATGTAGACGTCGTGCGGGGTGTGCTCGTCGAGCTGCACGCCCGCGAAGAACGCCGTGTTGTAGAGCACCGTCGAGACCTGGGAGACGCCGCCGCCCATGCCGTCGACGTGGATGCCGCCCTGCAGCGTGCCCGCCTCGACGTAGCCCTTCTCCTTCGTCAACGAGTACCCCAGGGCACGCAAAAGTGAGAACTGCTCACCGGGTCTGACCACCATCCCGTTGAGCGTCGCGAGCGCCGTCTCGATGTTGTGGGTGCGCGCGGCGTTCTCGGCGCCGCCGGGCAACTTGGACTCGAAGTGCGCCATCGATGTGGTGGGCAGCGACGAGACGTTGATGTCCTTCTCGGTCACCTGCGGCTGCATCGGCTTCATGGGCAGGTTCGCGACGTGGTTGCCCGTCAGTGCTGCCGCGACGACCGACTGCACCTTCGAGGCGTCGATCTGCTGGCCGGCCTTGCCCGGCTGCACGCTCGGCTTCCCGTCCTTCCACACGACCTTCGCGTCCGTCGCGATGTCGTTCTGCATGTCGGTGCTGCGCTCGAGGACGTGGGCGAGCAGTGCGTCCGCGTCGACCTTGATGGAGGGCTTTCCGTGCGCGTCCGTGTCGGAGGAGATGACCTCGGAGACATCGGAGGGTTTCATCGTCACGGTCTCGCCATTGGCCTTGACCTGCAGCGGCTCGGACATCGCCTTCTTCGCATCGCCCGCCGCGAACGCGGTGACGGCGTCCTGCGTCGCGTCGGCCTGCTTGTCGACGAGCTTCGTGGTGTAGGCCGTGGTGCCCGGCCAGTGCTCGGCGACGTCCTTCGCGACCGCCTTCTCGTCGACGCTCTTGCCCGGCGCGCCCTTGACGACGACGACCTCACCGTTGATGAACTTCACCTTGCCCTGCGTGGGCGCGCCCTTGATCGAGGTGCCCGCCGAGCTTTTGACGAGACGCGCCAGCGCCGCTTCGTCGACCGTGTACCGCGGCGTGACGGCGCCGCCGTCACCGCTGATGTGATGGATGAGGCGGGTAGGCGACAGGCTGAACCCGGTGACGCCGTCGAGCGTGCGCGCCACGTCCGGCTTCCATGCGCTGGACGGCTCGAACGCGAACTTCTGCCCGTCGGCCGTGACGGTGGCCTGCTGCTGCGCCCCCGGGCCCGGCAGGCCGGAGACCTGACGCGAGGCCTGTTCCATCGTCATCCCGCCGATGCTGCGGCCCGCGACGGTGGTACCGCCCGCGATCGTGTCCTTGTAGTGGTAGCAGGCCCCGACGTAGCCGATCGCCGCCACGGCGAGTACACCGGCGCCCCCGAACCAGGCCAGATGCCTGCGCCGACGCGTGCCGTCCGGCTGCGTCGCCTGCACCTGCTCGTCGTCCGCCACGGTGACCTCCTGCATGTCTCGAACCCGCGAAAACCCCGCGCCACGGGTCGCACCATTGCACCACGAACGGCGGCGTCCGACGATCTGGGCACGAGCGACGCGTCAGCGCAACCGGCCGAATGCGCCCCGGTAATACGTGAGGGCGTCCTCGGGAGCGTCGCCGACGGCGAGCGTCAGCACCTCACCGACGACGATCGTGTGGTCGCCCGCGTCGAGGGTCGAGACCGTGCGGCACTCGAACTCCGCGAGGGCGTCGTCGACGAGGGCGAGGCCCGTCGCGTCACCGCGGTGGTGCGGCACGCGGTCGAGCTGGCCGTGCAGCGGACGCCCGCGCGTCGCGAGCCACGACGCGATCGGCTTCGCACTGGCACCGAGCAGGGAGACCGCCCATTCGCCGCGCTCCATGACCGCCTCGAAGAAGCGGGCCTCGCGTTCGACGCTGATGAGCATGAGAACAGGGTCGAGCGAGACGCTCGTCAACGAGTTGATCGTCATGGCGTGGTCGATGTCGCCGACGCGCGTGGTCACGACGCTGACGCCCGTCGCGAGACGGCCGATGGCCTTGCGGTAGTGGTCGGGGTCGACCGGTTCGTGGTGGGAGGTCATGCGATCAGCTCCGGGCGGGTCGCGCTCGGCGTGGCGTTCTCGGCGCCGACGATGCGGCGGCGAGCGCGGGCGTCGTACTCGGTGAACCCCTCACGTCCTGAAAGACGTGCGGCGACGTCGTTGGAGAGCGCGTAGACCTCGTCGGCGACGCTGACCTGCGTGCGGTGCTCGCGCAGCGCCTTGATCTGGAGGCTGACGGCCGCGTCATCGACGACCGCGTGCGTCACCTCGTCGTCGGGCACGACGGACGGCGGGTAGGCGTCGCCGCGCTCGGGGACGACGAAGCCCGTCTCCCGGAGGAACTCGGGCGAGCACATCGCGTGCAGCCAGGCGCGATCCTCCTGTGCCCACGACTGCGGCGTCAGGGTGATGAACAGCCTCGGACGCGCGGTCGATGCGGCGAGCGCGGCGACCGTCACCTCGTGCGCGCGGATGTGGTCGGGATGGCCGTAGCCGCCCTGCTCGTCATACGTGACGACGACGTCGGGCGCGAGCGCGTCGACGTACGCGGCGACGTCGGCAGCGACGGCCTCGATGTCGGCGCCCGTGAACGCCCGGGGGTGGGATGCCGACGGCGTGCCTGCCATGCCCGAATCGCGGTACGTGCGCGCCTCAGGGCGGTTCGCGAGAGCGCGGAAGGCGTCGTCACCGAGGACGACCGACGACGTCACCCCCATCGCCGTCATCGCGCGGCGCAGTTCCTCGCGACGCACCGGAGCGAGCTCGTCCGCGACGTCGTCGGGACGCGCTGAGCCGGCTGGCAGTTCGAGGTGTTTGAGGTCGTCAGGGATGACCTCGCCCTCCTCCCCCAGCGTGCAGGTGAGCACGTGCACCTCGTCACCCCGCGCGACGTGATGCGCCATCGTCACACCCGTCCACAGCGATTCGTCATCAGGATGCGCATGCGCGAAGAGAAGCCGAGCCATGAGGTCAACCTTCGTCCTCCACGCGCCGAAACGCAAAGAGCGCAGTGGCCGCATGCCTGGGGTCGAAGGCTCAGCGGCGGTACCGCACCGCCCCGTCCTCGAACCGGAACCCGATCGGAAACGCCATGGTGATGACGCCATCGGCGTAGTTCACATGCACCGCGTCGGCGTACTCTGCCGCCTCCTCGGCCGTCGCGAACACCCTGAGGACGGTGTTGTGGGGCGTCTCGTCGTGCTGAACGATCCAGACGCCCTCCCGGTTCTTGTTCATGGCCCCACTCTGCCGCACGCGAAACGGCCGGCCACCCTCGTTCGAGAGTGGCCGGCCGTTCGTCGATCGTCAGCTGATCAGGTCAGCTCTTGTTCGCGTTGCGAACACGCGACGCGGTGCGCGCGCGCTCACCGGCGTTGAGCACGACCTTGCGGATGCGCACGGCCGTCGGGGTGACCTCGCAGCACTCGTCCTCACGGCAGAACTCGAGGCTCTGCTCGAGGGAGAGCTGACGCGGCGGGATGACCTTCTCGAAGTTGTCGGCGGACGACGCGCGAACGTTCGTCAGCTTCTTCTCCTTGGTGATGTTGACGTCCATGTCGTCGGCGCGGCTGTTCTCGCCGACGATCATGCCCTCGTACACCTCGGTGCCCGGCTCGACGAACAGCGTGCCGCGCTCCTGCAGGTTGACCATCGCGTACGACGTGACGGGGCCCGTGCGGTCGGCGACGAGCGACCCGGCGACGCGCGTCGTGATGGTGCCCGCCCACGGCTCGTAACCCTCGGATGTCGAGTGCGCGATACCCGTACCGCGCGTCTCGGTGAGGAACTCGGTGCGGAAGCCGATGAGGCCACGCGCCGGGACGACGAACTCCATGCGGATCCAACCGGTGCCGTGGTTCGTCATCTGCTCCATGCGGCCCTTGCGGGCAGCGAGCAGCTGCGTGATGGCGCCGAGGTACTCCTCGGGCGTGTCGACCGTCAGGCGCTCGAACGGCTCGTGCAGCTTGCCGTCGATCTCACGCGTGACGACCTGCGGCTTGCCGACGGTCAGCTCGAAGCCCTCGCGGCGCATCTGCTCGACGAGGATGGCGAGCGCCAGCTCACCGCGGCCCTGCACCTCCCAGGCGTCGGGACGCTCGGTCGGCAGGACGCGCAGCGACACGTTGCCGATGAGCTCCTTGTCGAGGCGGTCCTTGACGAGACGCGCGGTCACCTTCGTGCCGCGCTCCTTGCCGACGAGCGGCGAGGTGTTCGTTCCGATCGTCATCGAGATCGCGGGCTCGTCGACCGTGATGAGCGGCAGCGGCTCCGGGTTCTCGGCGTCGGCGAGGGTCTCGCCGATCGTGATGTCGGGGATGCCGGCGACGGCGATGATGTCGCCGGGGCCCGCGGCCTTCTCGGACGGCTTGCGCTCGAGGCCCTCCGTCATGAGCAGTTCGGTGATCTTCACCTTCTGCTGGGTGCCGTCGGCCTTGCACCACGTCACCTGCTGGCCCTTGGCGATCTCACCGTTGAACACGCGCAGCAGCGCGAGTCGGCCGAGGAAGTTGTCCGAGTCGAGGTTCGTCACGTGCGCCTGCAGCGGCGTGCCCTCCTCGTACGTCGGGGCGGGGATCGTCTCGAGAATCGTCTTGAACAGCGGCTCGACGGAGTCACCCTCGGGCAGGCCACCGTCGTCGGGACGCACGGTCGAGGCGATGCCGTTCTTCGCCGACGCGTAGACGATCGGGAACTCGATCTGGTCCTCGTCCGCGTCGAGATCCATGAACAGTTCGTAGACCTCGTCGATGACCTCGGCGATGCGGCTGTCGGGACGGTCGACCTTGTTGATGCACAGGATGACGGGCATCTTCGCGTCGAGGGCCTTGCGCAGCACGAAGCGCGTCTGCGGCAGCGGACCCTCGGAGGCGTCGACGAGCAGGACGACACCGTCGACCATCGACAGACCGCGCTCGACCTCACCACCGAAGTCGGCGTGACCGGGGGTGTCGATGATGTTGATCGTGACGAACTCACCGTCGTCGAGGCCCGCGACCTCCTTCGCGGCGGGGCCCGCGTAGTGGATCGCGGTGTTCTTCGCGAGGATCGTGATGCCCTTCTCACGCTCGAGGTCACCGGAGTCCATGACTCGCTCTCCGGTGGTCTCGACGGTGGCGCGCTCGGCGAACACGCCGGCCTGCCAGAGCATCTTGTCGACGAGGGTGGTCTTGCCGTGGTCGACGTGGGCGACAATGGCGACGTTGCGAACGTCGTTACGAGACTTCAAAGCCATGCTTGCCATTGTCGCAGGGTTTTCGACCTGCCGGGGACGCGGTCCATCCGAGGGTCCGCAAGGCCGCGCCCTCGGGGTGCGGATGATGGACGCACCTGATGGTTCGACCGGCCGCAAGGCCGCGCCCTCGGGGTACGGGCCGAGCCGAAGCCAACGTGACCGGACTCATCGAAGCCTCACCTACGTGGCGCTCGCATCGTCGATCGCGCACGATGCGCGTCATGACGACCACGACTCCCCACAGCGGCGAGGCCCACGATGCCGGGCATGCCGCGAAGCTCAACTGGCTGCGCGCCGGCGTTCTCGGAGCCAACGACGGCATCGTCTCCGTCGCCGGCCTCGTCATGGGTGTCGCCGGAGCGACGGCTGAGCGCACCCCCATCATCATCGCGGGTGTCGCGGGCATCGTCTCTGGTGCGCTGTCGATGGCCGTCGGCGAGTACGTCTCCGTCTCGACGCAGCTCGACAGCGAGAAGGCGCTCCTCGCCAAGGAGAAGCTCGAGCTCGCCACGATGCCCGACGAGGAACTCGCCGAACTCACGCAGATCTACGTCGACAAGGGTCTCGACGAGCCCCTCGCTCGCGAGGTCGCCGTCCAGCTCACCGAGAAGGACGCGCTGCGTGCGCACGCCGACGCCGAACTCAACCTCGACCCCGACGACCTCGCGAACCCGTGGACGGCCGCCGGTGCGTCGTTCGTGTCGTTCGCCCTCGGTGCTCTCATCCCGCTGCTCGCGATCCTGCTGCCGTCGCCGTCGCTCAGGGTGCCGGTGACGGTTGTCGCCGTCGTCATCGCGCTCGCGATCACCGGCTTCGTCAGCGCCCGCATCGGCGGGGCGAAGCGTGGACGCGCCGTCGCCCGCAACGTCGGCGGCGGCGTACTCGCCATGGCCATCACCTTCGGCGTCGGTTCGCTCGTCGGCACGGGCGTCGCCTGAGCTGTCTGACCTGAGCGGCTGTCTGACCTGTACGACCGGCGGGTCTGCCCGGGTGTCCGCATCTGCCCGGCTGACGCTGCAGCTGCTCGACTTTTGCGCATCTGCGCGAGGAATGTGACGCACATTCCTCGCGCAGATGCGTATTTCTCGCGCAGCTGGGTTTGGTTCAGTGAATGGCTGGCTCCCCGCGGGGAGTTCCATCAGGACACGAGGTGCTGCG
Source organism: Dermacoccus sp. Ellin185 (assembly GCF_000152185.1). NCBI lineage: Bacteria > Bacillati > Actinomycetota > Actinomycetes > Micrococcales > Dermacoccaceae > Dermacoccus > Dermacoccus sp. Ellin185. The sequence goes on from NZ_AEIQ01000122.1 coordinate 34,776, forward strand.
CCGTCCGCGTCGATGTGACGAGTTGTCCACAGGGCCTCAGCGGCCGGGCCTCATTCTCGACCAGGCTGGGCTCATGACGACGATCCCCCGCGCGAGCGCCGGCGGCGCGGTCCGCTCCGACACCGCCCCTCAGGGCGCTCGGGCCTTCACTCCGAACGACACCGCCGCGAGCGTCCACCACCCGGTCGACCCCGATACCGACCCCTCACCGAACGCCCGTGGTGCGGCCGCCTCCGACGCGAGCGCCCCCGGCGTGACGATTCCCGACGTGCTCCTCGCACTGTCACGGCTGGGGCATTTCACGCGGGCGCAGGCCCTGGGCGCGGGCGTCACCGATTCGCAGTTGCGACGCTGGGGGCAGGCGGGTGTGCTGACCCGCCTCGGTCAGGGTCTCTACGCCGTACAGCCCGCGCCCGGCATGGCCGGCGGCGTCACGCGCACAGATGGGCCAGACGACCCCTGGCAGGCAGCCCGTGAGGATCACCTGCGGCGGGCGGTCGCACTGCTCGAGGCCATTCCCGGCAGCTACCTCACCGGTGTGACGGCCGCGCTGGCCCACCAGCTGCCGGTGCTCACCATGCCGACCACGGTCGAGATGTCCCGTCGCCCGTACGGACCCAGCACCCGCCCCGGCCTGGCGATGCGTCGGCCGTGGGGCGCCGGGCCGGCCGACGTCCCCCTCGCCGGCATCGCGCGGCCCGTGCAGGGCCTGGCCCAAGTCGGCATCGACATCGCGGCCCACCACGGCATCCCCGACGGTCTCGTCGTCGCCGACGCAGCTCGCCGTCTGGGCCTCGACGCCGATGCCCTCGTCGCCGCGGCGGACGCCTTCGGAACTCGCGCGGGCGCTCATCAGGCACGAACGGTGGCACGGTTCGCGGATCCGCGAACCGAGTCGGCTGCGGAATCACGGGCCCGCTGGGTGCTGGCGACGTTGGGGTACACCGTCATCCCGCAGTTCGAGGTGTACGACGCGCACGGACGGTTCGTGGCGCGCGCCGACTTCCTCGTGGCGGGGACGAACGTCATCGTCGAGGTCGACGGGCTGCTCAAGTACACCGACCGCGAAGCGCTGCGCCGCGAGAAGCTCCGCGAGGTCGCCCTGCAGCGACTCGGCTACCACGTCGTCCGCGTGCTCTACCGCGACCTCGACCACCACGAGCGCGTGAGGTCACTCGTGCGCGAGGCCGTCGCGCTTGCGGCACGAGCCTCCTGAACGAGCGACCTCGGGCGGGCACCCGCCGCGCCGTTGAACGAGCGGGCCACCCGCCTCACCGCGCCACGAGAGCCCAGCTGCACGAGAAATGTGCATCTGCACGAGGAATGTGCGGCACATTCCTCGTGCAGATGCACAAAAGTCGAGCAGCTGATCCGCCGGCCCGCCGGCCGCACGTCAGCGTCGGGCCTGTGCACCGGCCGCGGGGGCTTCAGCCGTCGCGCGGGTCGACGAGACCGGAGCCCTCGGGCGCGTGGGCGGGGTCGGTGCCGCGTTCGACGATACGGTTGTCGCCGTCGACGAACACGACACGCGGCTCGTGCGTCGCGACCTCGTCGGGACCGAACATTCCGTACGCGATGAGGATGACGGTGTCCCCCACCCCGACGAGGTGAGCGGCGGCACCGTTGATGCCGATGCGCCCCTCACCCGCAGGGCCGGCGATGACGTAGGTAGTGAGTCGGTGGCCGTTGTCGACGTCGACGATGTCGATCTGCTCGCCCTCGACGAGGTCGGCGGCCTCCATGAGGTCGGACGAGATGGTGCACGAGCCGACGTAGTGCAGGTCGGCGTGCGTGACGGTCGCGCGGTGAATCTTGGCTCGCATCAGGGTGCGCAGCATGAGGGCCTCCTCCTCGAAAACGGCCTCAAGCGTACGTCCACGAGGCGTCGTCCCCCAGGAAGCGGAGGACCGCCACCCGGCGGCAGGCGATCACCGACGTCTCGGCAGGTCACCCCAGAGGCGGAGGCCTACGGACTCGCACGTCGCGTGGCGGCGTGATGGGATCGAGCCATGCCTCGACTCGGTGACCTCTCCGCCCTGGCCGGCCGCCCGTTCGCGGCCGTGCTGTTCGACAACGACGGCACGCTCGTCGACTCGACGCCCGCCGTCATCCGCTCATGGGTGGCGTGGGCGCGCGAGTACGACATCGACCCGCACCTGCTCGGCCAGCATCACGGGGTGCCGGCGTCGGGCATCATCGCGCAGATCGCGCCGCATCTGAGCCCCGGCGAGGCGGAGGTCGCGCTGGCCCGCATCACGGCGATGGAACTCGCAGACACGGACGGGGTCGTCGCGCTGCCCGGAGCCGTCGACGCGGTCGCGGCGCTGCTGCCCCGTCGGTGTGCGGTCGTGACGTCGGCGACGCATGAACTTGGGTTGGCGCGCCTGCAGGCCGCGGGCATCCCGCTCCCGGACGTGGTCGTGACGTTCGACGACGTCGAGCACGGCAAGCCGCACCCCGACCCGTTCCTCGTGGCTGCCGAGCGTCTCGGGGTCGCCGCCGAAGAATGCCTTGTCGTCGAGGACGCACCAAGCGGTCTGCGCGCGGCGAAGGCCGCAGGATGCGCGACGCTCGCGCTGACGTCGACGACGAACGTCGCCAACCTCGACGCGACAACGGACGCCGACGCAATCGTCGATTCCCTTGCTGCTGTTCGCTTTTCAGTGACGAACTCTACGGTGCAGATCGCGACACCTTGACCCTGCGGGGCGGCGCGGCACCGCACCCCCGCGGGCTCCTGTCGAGGCAGTACAGCCTGAATACACGCGGCGGAAACTCCCAAGCTCGGGCCCCGGAGGCCCGCGGGGTCGCGGGTCGGCTGCCAAACTCCCAAGCTCGGGCCTCTGAGGCCAGCGGTCACGTGACGAGCCCTCCCCGCCTGTCATTCGATGTTCATGTTCACTGCACCGGCAAGGTGCTCCACACGACGGAACAGACCGGGCCGGCGGCGTAGCGTTGAGGTCATGAGCGATCGCGTTGTTCTCATCGGTGCCGGTGACGTCGGGGTGGCGTACGCGTACGCCCTCGTCAACCAGGGTCTCGTCCACGAGTTGTCCATCATCGACATCAACACTCAGAAGGTGACGGGCGAGGTGATGGACCTCAACCACGGCGTCGTGTGGGCGCCGTCGCCGACGCGCGTGACGGTGGGGTCATACGACGACTGCGCCGACGCCGACCTCGTCGTCATCACCGCGGGTGCGGCGCAGCGCCCGGGTGAGACGCGGCTCGACCTCGTCGGGCGCAACGTCGAGATCTTCCGCTCGATCGTCGGCTCCGTGATGGATACGGGTTTCGACGGCATCTTCCTCGTCGCCAGCAACCCGGTCGACGTGATGGCCTACGCCACCTGGAAGTTGAGCGGTCTGCCGTCCGAGCGTGTCATCGGTTCGGGCACGACGCTCGACTCGGCGCGCCTGCGTTTCATGCTCGGCGAGCTGTACGACGTCGCACCGTCGAGCGTGCACGCGTCGATCATCGGTGAGCACGGCGACACCGAGGTGGCCGCACTGTCGTCCGCGAACGTCGCGGGCGCGCCGCTGTCACGTGACCTCGAGAGCGTGCCGGGGCGCCGTGAGGAGATCGAGCGTGTCTTCACCGACACGCGTGAGGCGGCCTACCGCATCATCGACGCGAAGGGTTCGACGTCGTACGGCATCGGCATGGCCCTCGCGCGCATCACCCGCGCCATCCTGCGCGACGAGTACACCGCGCTGCCGGTCTCGACGAAGCTGCACGGCACGTACGGCATCGACGACCTGTTCATCGGTGTGCCGACGGTGCTGGGGCGCAGCGGAGTCAAGAGCGTCGTCGAACTCGACCTGAACGACGCCGAACGCGACGCCCTCGCCCACTCCGCCAAGGTACTCAGCGGCGTCGTCGACTCGACGGGGCTACGCGACTGAACGCTCCGAGACGACGACAGACGACGAAAGGGGTTGTGGAGGTTTGCGCGTCTGAGCGCACGAACCTCCACAACCCCTTCGCCGGTGGGAGGGCTCGTCAGGCGGACGGGTGCGTCATGTCGGCGGGCACGACCCAGCGGTCGAAGTCCTCGCCCGTCACGTCGCCGGACGCGAGCGCCGCTTCGCGCAGCGTCGTGCCCTCCTTGTGCGCCTTCTTAGCGATGGCGGCGGCCTTGTCGTAGCCGATGTGACGGTTGAGCGCCGTCACGACCATGAGGTTCGAGGCGAGGTTGGCGTCGATGCGCTCCCGGTTCGGCTCGATGCCACGTGCGCAGTGCGCGGTGAACGAACGACACGCATCCGAGATGAGGCGGATGCTCTCCAGCACGGCGTGCGCCATGACGGGCTTGAACACGTTGAGCTGGAAGTTGCCCTGCGAGCCGGCGAAACCGACCGTCGCGTCGTTGCCGAACACGCGGGTGGCGACCATCGTCATCGCCTCGCACTGCGTCGGGTTGACCTTCCCCGGCATGATCGAGCTGCCCGGCTCGTTCTCCGGGATGACGAGTTCGCCGATGCCGTTGCGCGGCCCGGACGCGAGCCAACGCACGTCGTTCGCGATCTTCATGAGCGCCCCGCCGAGCAGCCTGAGCGACGAGCTGACGGCGACGAGCTCGTCGTGCGCCGACAGCGACGCGAACAGGTTGTCGGCCTGGTGGAAGCTCTCTCCCGTGATCTCGGAGATCTTCTGCGCGGCGAGCATGCCGAAGTCGGGGTGCGCGTTGAGCCCCGTACCGACGGCGGTGCCACCGATCGCGAGCGCCCGCGTCGCCTGCTCGGCCTGTCGCACCTGCGACAGCGCGAAGTCGAGCTGCGCGACCCAGCCGCCGATCTCCTGACCGAGACGGATCGGCGTCGCGTCCTGCAGGTGGGTGCGCCCGACGCAGATGACGTCGTCGAACTCCTTCGCCTTGGCGTCGAGCACGTCACGCAGCTCGGTGACGGCCGGATAGAGGCGCTCGACGAGGTCGAGGACGACGGCGATGTGCATCGCCGTCGGGAACGTGTCGTTCGACGACTGACCGCGGTTGACGTGATCGTTGGGGTGAACGGGCTTCTTCGAGCCGCGCTCTCCGCCGGCGAGTTCGATCGCGCGGTTGGAGATGACCTCGTTGGCGTTCATGTTCGACTGCGTGCCGGAGCCTGTCTGGAACACGACGAGCGGGAACTGATCGTTCAGCTTGCCGTCGATGACGTCGTCCGCGGCCTTCTCGATGAGCTCCGCGACGTCCTTCGGGAGCTGCTCGAGATCGGCGTTCGCCTGCGCGGCGGCCTTCTTGAGGATGCCGAGTGCCCGCACCATGACGGGCCCCCACACGAACGTGTCACGGCCGATGTCGAAGTTCTCGATGCTTCGCTGCGTCTGCGCGCCCCAGTAGGCGTTCTCGTCGACCTCGATCTGACCCATGCTGTCGGTTTCGATGCGCTTGACCATGCCTCCAGCTTAGGCACGCCTCACCACGATCGCGAACGCCCGGAGGGGTGCGCGGCGAGGCCACCCTCGTCGTCAGCGCCCAGCCGTAACCCTCTGCGTCCTGATGCACCCGGGTGCACTTGGACGCAGGTGGGCGGGGAGGTCACAACCAGTCGTTGTGGCGGAAGATCGCGTAGAGCCCGCCCGACAACGCGACGATGACGACGACGCTCATGACGAGCCCCGAATGCGCCTGGAAACCGGGGTAGGGCACGTTCTGGCCGAACCAGCCCGTCACGGCCGTCGGCACCGAGATGATCGCGGCCCACGCTGCGAGTTTCTTCATGATCGTGTTGAGCCGCGCGTCCTGCAGCGACAGGTTCGTCTCGAAGACGGTGCTCACCATGTCCCGCAGCGACTCGGTCCACTCCGAGGCACGCAGCACGTGGTCGTACAGGTCGTCGTACCAGGCGTCGAGCGGCCCGCCCGTGCGCCCGCGGTGACGCATGAGCGCGTTGACGACCTCACGCATCGGCAGGACGACGCGGCGCAGCGCGACGAGATCCTTGCGGATCGCGTACGTCGTGCGGACGAACTCGCTGCCGGTGCGCCGCTCCGCGAACAACGTCTCCTCGAGGCCCTCGAGAGCGTCGTCGAGCGACTGGATTGTGTCGAAATGGCCGTCGACGACGTAGTCGAGCAACCCGTGCACGAGCGCGCCGCTGCCCTGCGTCATGAGTGAGGCGGAATCATCCCAGCGCTTCACGACCTCACCCATGTCGAACGCTTCGCAGTGCGGCGAGCTGACCCTGATCGTGATGAGCGCCCGCGGCAGCACGATGCCGCTGATGCGCGTGACGCTGAGGTGGCTGCGCCCGTCAGCGTGCTCGGCGAGGGTGTCGGTCGCGAGCTGCGTGGCGTACACGGTGAAGAACAGATGGTCGGCGTGAGCCGTCACCTTGGCGCGCTCGTGCGGAGCGAGAGCATCCTCGACCACAGTCCCGCTCACGCCCAACCGCAGGACGAGCTGACGCAGTTGCTCCGGCGACGGGTCGAGCAGGTCGACCCAGACGAGGTTCTCCTCGTCGCGCATCGCGTCGGCGAGCGCACCCGCCTCGATGGAGCGCGCCTTCGTCTCTTTCCTGCGCCACACCCGCGCGTCAGCGATATCGAGACCCTCGATCATGACGGCTCACCGGCGCGCGGGGGGTTCGAGCGAAGCGGAGCAGGACGAATCATGAGCGCATTGTGACGCATCGCCCCGACAAGACGCTGTGGATCGCGCCGACAGGACGCTGGGATCGTCGCGGCCCGGTTCACGGGGCGGAAGCACCCACGGACCATCGCGCTACTCGCTTCGTCGTTCGTCGCGGCCCGCTCACGGGTCGCAGGCCCTAGGCTGACGGCATGTCCTTCACGGAGTACTTCAGCCCTGACCGTTTCGACTCCCCCGCCACCGAGGACGACCTCACGCACGCCGAGAAGAAGCTCGGCGTTACCTTTCCCGACGACCTGCGCGCCTTCTGGCTGACGACGGCGACGTACAACGGCAACGTCCACATGGCCGACGGCACCGACGGGCCCTACCTGCGCGTGCTGCACCCGAGTTCGGTGACCAAGACCGGCGACATCGTCGTCTTCGGCCGCGGCGAGGACTGGGACTTCGGCGTCGTCCCCGGTCACCCGACGCGCTGGGTCGACGTCGAGCGCGACAGCGGCGAGGAGCTCAGCGAGCTCGGCGCCACGTTCGTCGGCTTCCTCGAGTCGCTGCGCAACGAGCACGCCGAGCAGGACGACCTGTTCGCCTGAGGGCGGCGATCAGGGCGCTATGACGCGCCCACGCTGACCATGACAACCGGGCGTCAGGCGTGATGACGGCGCCGGGCGCGGCGCGTGGTGCGTCATCACGACGCATCGGCGGGGCGCTGCTCCGTCGTCACTGCGCCTCGAACCACTCGGTCCACGAGCGCCCGCGGACCCCGGAATGGCGGGCATCTCGACACCGGCGAACCTCCAGTGCCACCGCGCCGGCACACCCGTCAGAGCGTCTCGACGAGGCGGATGCGCTGCAGCACGACGGGCGTCGCATCGTCGACGACGAGGTCGGGGTCGCCGAGCTCGGCCCGCATCGCGTCGGAGGCCCAGAAGCGCTCGTGCGCCCCGCGCCATTCGTCGACGCTGCGGTACCCCTCCCCCTCGTCGACGGCGTGCTCGAGGTCGACCTCTCCCAGCGGGACGACGCGCACCTCGACCGTCTCGGTGACGCCGACGGGCATCCCCGCCGACGAGATGAGCACCTCGCGCTCACCGACCCGCGGCAGTTCATCGTCCGCTGAATACGCGGCTGCCAGGGATGATGTCGCCGTCTTGGCACCGCGAAGGATCGGCGCGAGCAGCGCGTCCCGTTGCGGGCCCGCGAACCCGTACAGACCGGGTCGGGCACCGGGCCACTGCGCGTCGATCGCGACCTGACGAACCCTCTCCACGTAGCTCTCCCAGGAGAACTCGTCGCCCCACGGCAGGTTGGGGTTCGCCTCACGCATGCCGACGCGTCCGTCGAGCAGTTCGCGCAGGACGTCGACCTGCCCCGCGTGGCGGGCCACCTCCACGCTCAGATGGACGAGAACGCGGTGCAGGGTGACGTCGGGCTGCGGCCACCACGGCACGTGGCCGGCGGCGTCGAGGTCGAGGCTCGCGATCGTCTCGTCGGCGTGTGCGACGGCCCGGCGGTAGAGGCGCACGACGCTCTCCACGGTCTCGTCGGACGTCGCCCACAGGTCGGCGTTGGGCTCGGCGTCCTGCCCCATCCACGGCAGCTCCTCGCCGGGGCGGTCGAAGACATGCCCGAGGTAGCCGTACTCCATCGCTGCGAGGTGCTTGACGATGCCGAGCAGGTTCGACCCCGTCGACGTCATCGGCCAGCGCAGCTGCCACTCGTCGAGGCCCTCAAGCTTCCACAGGATCGCCGAACGCAGCGAGTCGAGGTACGTCTTCAGCGTGGCCTTGTCGTCCATTCGACCAGGGTAGGTGGCGGCGGTGACAATGGAGCGCATGCCCACCTCGACTCCCACGACGTCGTTCACCGCAGCGCAGAGCCGCGCCCTCATCCGCTCGGTGTTCGGCATCTTTCTCGTCAACGGCCTGATGATCGGGGCCTGGGGCGGTTCGCTGCCCGGCCTCCGTGAACGCCTGCACACCGACGCGTCGGGGATCGGGCTCGTCCTCCTGCTGGCCGGGGGCTCCGCGATCGTAGCCATGCAGGTGAGCGGCCGCGTTTCCGACCGGCTCACACCGCGCCTGCCGTCACTCGTCGGCGGAGTCGGCCTCGCCATCGGGTTGCTGGTGGTCGCGTTCGCCCCGAACTACCCCACCCTCGTGGTCGGCGGCGTGATGATCGGCGCGTGCAACGGTGTCATGGACGTCGCGATGAATGCCCTCGGCGTCGACGCCGAGCGGGCCTCCGGTACGGCGGTCATGAGCCGGTTCCATGCGTTCTTCTCGCTCGGAGGTTTCCTCGGCGCCCTGCTCGTCATGGGCTCGGCGAAACTGCAGGGCGGCGACGGGGCTGATCCGAGGTGGGCCCTCGTCGCGGCAGCGATCTTTGCCGGGGCGGGGCTCACCGCACTGTTCGCTCTGACGCCGCAGGCACCGCATGTCGAGGACAGCACGGACGACGCCGCGCCGATCAGCCCCAGGAGCGGCGACGCACCGCCGCGACCCGGCATCCCGCCGCAGGCGTGGCTGCTCGGCGTCATGGCCCTGTTCTTCGGGTTCACGGAGGGCACCGCGATCGACTGGGCCTCGATCCACGTCACGGACGTCGCGCACGTCGACCCGGGGGTCGGCGCCGCCGGTCTCGTCTGCGTGTCCGCGACGATGGTCGTCATCCGGCTGCTCGGCGACTCACTCGTGGCACGATTCGGGCGCGCCGCCGTCGTGCGCTTCGGCGCGCCCGTCGCGGTGGCCGGGTTCGGCGTCGTCATCACCACGTCGTCGCTGCCGCTCATCCTCGTCGGCTGGCTGCTCGTCGGGTTGGGTGTCGGCATGATCGCCCCGCAGATCTACGCCATCGCCGGCCACATCGGCGGCGGCCGCGTGCTCGCCATCGTCACCGCTTTCGGCTATACCGCGTTTCTCGCCGGGCCCGGCATCATCGGCTTCCTCAGCAACCACTTCGGCATCCAGCGCGCGATGATCCTGCCGTTCGTCGCGGGCCTGCTGTTGACGGGGCTGACGTTCACCGCGGCGTTGCGCGACCCACAGGAGAGCTGACGCCTCGTCCCCGCCGGGTCAGTCGAGCGCCTGCCCCCGACGTTCGGGCAGCGCGAGCGCGGCAAGCGTCGCGACCGCGAAGGCTGCGGCGATGACACCGAACGTCCAGCCCTCGCCGTGATGGGTGAACACCCAAGGCACGACGAGCGGCGCCACGATCGAGGCGATGCGCCCGAACGCCGTCGCGCCGCCGGCGCCGCCCGCGCGCATGAGCGTCGGGTAGATCTCGGGCGTGATGGCGTACAGCGCACCCCACGCGCCGAGGTTGAAGAAGCTGAGTGCGCACCCGGCGGCCATGATCGCCGTCTCCGACGAGGCCTGACCGAACAGCAGCGCCGACACCGTCGAACCTGCGAGGAAGATCGCGAGCGTCGGTCGGCGTCCGATCTTCTCCACGCACACCGCAGCCACCGCGTATCCGGGCAACTGTGCGATCGTGATGACGAGGGTGAAACCGAACGACTTCGCCACCGGAAAGCCGTTCGCGACGAGGAATGTCGGGATCCACAAGAAGGCCCCGTAATAGGCGAAGTTGACGCCGAACCACGTCGCCCACAGAGCGGCAGTCCGCGTTCGATACGGCGCCGAGAACGGGCTCGCCGGCTCTGACGTTCTGGTCGTCTCGACGTCGACGGCGGTTCCCTGCGCGCCCGCGTGGGTGTCGGCAGCGTCGTCGAGGTGCGCGCCGTCGCTGCGCTGCGCCGGACCCGCCGCGGCCTCGAACGAGCGCACGATGCGTTCGGCGTCGTCGTCGCGGCCGACCTTCTCGAGGAAGCGCACCGACTCGGGCAACCCGCGGCGCACGTGAATTGCGTAGAGAGCGGGCACGAGCCCGAGCGCCATCGCCCAGCGCCACCCGTTGTCGTGCGGCACGATCGTGAATCCGATGACGGCCGCGAGCAGCCACCCGAGCGCCCAGAACGACTCGAGGGCGACGACCATCCGTCCTCGCAGGCGCTTCGGGGCGAACTCGCTCACCAGGGTCGAGGCCACCGGGAGTTCCGCGCCGAGGCCGAGCCCGACGACGAAGCGCAGGGCGCACAGGACGAGGAAGCTCGGCGCGAGCGCCGACAGACCCGTCGCGATGCCGTAGACGACGAGTGTGCCCGCGAACACGGTGCGGCGGCCGATGCGGTCGGCCAGGGCGCCGCCGACACCGGCGCCGATCGCCATGCCGACGAAGCCGATCGAGGCGAGCACCGACAGGTCGCCGGTCGTCAGCCCCCACTCCTTCTTGACCGCCACCATGAGAAAGCTGATGAGCCCGACGTCCATCGCGTCGAGCGCCCAGCCGACGCCCGAACCGACGAGCATCGAGCGATGACGCGCCGTGAACGGCAACCGATCGAGCCGCTCGGTTCGACTCGCGGGAGCCGAGAGTGGGGTGGGACGGACCGTCATGGCGCCGCTCTTTTCGTCACATGGGAAAGAAAGGAATGACGTTCACCCTAACGCCTTTGTGTCATGACGATGAATAAAACGTCACGCCGACTTTCGGCGGGGCACGAACGCGAGCAGCGCAACGGCTGCGACGACGGTGAGGCAGCACAGCGTCGCGTAGGTCGTGGCGCCGGCGACGAAGCCTGCGCCGATGCCGCGCCCGCTCCGGCAAGCGAGACGAGGACGTCGCACGTGCCCTGCGTGCAGGCGCGGGTCGCGCTCGAGGTAGCGTCGACGAGCATCGCCGTGCCGGCCAGCAATCCAGCGTTCCAACCCAACCCCAGCAGCACGAGCGCCGCGATCATCACATCCCCTTGGCCCCCACCCTCCCCGGTGAACTCCCCCTGCTACGTGGTTGGTGCTGGCCTCGTTGGATTCGCGGGTGGGTCTGGCGGTCGAGGATGTGGCGCTGAAGGCGCAACTGTGCCCCACCCCTGGTGAGGTGTCGGGGTGGACGCGACGGCAGGTGCTGCGTCATCTGGCGCACCTGCAGACGCACGGGTTGGCGCAGGTCTCGGCGAACGGCGAGTGGACGCGCCCCCAGACCCTGCCGACGCTCGAGGCGGCGTCCGTCGAGCAGGTGGTGCGTGACCGAATCTCGTTGGAACGACAGGTCTTTCGTGAGCGTGCGTCGACCTGGGTGCTGGCGCGGCGCGCGTCGATCGCTGCGTGCCAGGAGCGCGCACAGCGATGGTGGGCGGGCTTGGACGTGGGTGAGCGGGCGTTGCGGGTGCAGCGGCTGAGCGGGGAGTTCTCGCGTCTGAGTGTGTGACAGCAACAGCAGCACAAGCGCGTGTGGGAGGAACGCAACCTACGCCGTGGTCTCGACCCGTCGCGGCGACATGCGGACTGGCTCGAGGCGCAGGATCGACGCGAGTTCGAGCGGCGCCGTGAGGAGCGACGCGTGTGGTTCGCGAATCTGGCTGAGCCCCTGCGTCAGGCGTACGCGTCGAGCTGGGATGACCACCGCCGCCGCTACGGCTACCCCACGTCGGTGGATGGGGGCTCTGAGCCGGGGTGAGCCAACCTAGGCGGCCCGTCGTGGCCCATAATTGGGCAGGACGCACCTCACACGAGATGAACACCTACAGGGGATGGCGTGGCGAACAAGAACCTCGGCACGGCTCGCAAGCGAAGCGTGACGAGTTCTGACGGCGTCGATGTGGCCGGGTGCACCGTGCACACGGATCGCGGTCGCAATTCAAGAGCCGCAAGTTCGTGCACGCGGCCCTTCCAAAAGCCAGCCTCGACAGTACGAGTTCTCTCGTCGCCCACTGAAGGAGAACGGTCATGCCGGTCGCGTTCGACACCACTATCCCCATCGCGACGCCGCAGCGCCGTGAAGATCTCATCGACGCCATCATCACCGCCGCGGACAAGCATGGAGAGACTCACTGGCTCGAGTGGAAGAGCGAATGCGACCTGGGTGCCAAAGCTGGCATATTCGAGTTCGCCAAAGAGATACTCGCTCTGGCCAACCGCGACGTCTCAACGGCACAAGCTGACTACGGGGGGTTCGGCTACCTTGTCGTCGGAGCGAGCGAGTCCGGCCTTCACGGCGCACCCGCCTTCAGCGCCACCGAGATACAGCAAAAACTGGCGACCTTCTTAGGAACTGGCCTTGAAGCGCCCGCCTGGACAGCGCACCACGTAGCCAGGGGGGAAAAGACAGTCCTCGTGATCGAAGTAGCTCCTCCCGCTGACGGCGATCCGCTACGTGTCCTCCAACGCGACTTCGGAAAAGCACGGGCCGGCACGGTCTATGTGCGACACGGTGAGATCGCCTCACCAGCAACTCCGGACCAATTGAGGATGCTTCAGGCTCGCTTCCTCGCAGGCCGATTCGACGACCTCGTCACCGAGCGGCTCGCCCTAGCCTGTACAACACTCAATGCCGAGTTGGAGTGCCGCCCCAAGGCTGGGCCATGGCACCCCACGGCACGCATCCGACCCCGCACCTACGCGGGCGAGTGTCCCGAAGAAATCCTTGTCATGACCGCACCACAAGACTCCTTCGAACGCGCGGTACCTGATGCCCACCTACTCAGCCCCCTGCAAGCCGCAGGCATGATCATCGTCTTCCCTGAAGGCACCGACCTTCTCCACGCCAGTCAAGAAACCCAAGCTTTCCTGCAGGATCAGGGCATTCGTCTTGCCGACAACCACATGGGCCCAGGCAAGCCGATCGCGCTGTGCGGCGCCGGCTTCGCGCAGCTGCACCAGAGCGTGCAGTGGCTCCTCATCGCAGCGTCGCAAAACGGTCAGCTACCTATGCCGATCGGCTTCCACTGCTTACAGCTTTCTGGCCCGAACGACCAGTCCTAGCTGTACCACCCACGCGCCATCCGGCGAGCATTGCTCAGCCGTCACTGCCCGCCGATGTCAGCTCATCGCCACCGCAGCGTCCAGGCTGAGATGGTGATGCGTAGGCGCCGTTGCCGGCGATGACGTCATAGATAAGGCGGCGTGAGACCCCAAGGTCGATCGCGAGCTTGGCCTTGTTCGCGCCGGCGGCTGCTGCCTGACGCACGTGCGCAACCTGTTCGTCGGTGAGGCGGCGGGCGCGGCCCTTGTACACGCCGCGTACTTTTGCCAGGTCGATGCCTTCACGTTGGCGTTCGCGGATGAGGGAACGCTCGAGTTCGGCGACGGCGCCGATGAGTTGGCGCTGGAACGTCGCGAACGGGTCGGCCGTGGCGTCGGGTGAGAAGGTGAGGCGTTCCTTGACGAACTCGACGCTCACCTTGCGCGCGGTGAGGTCGGAGACGATCTGCTCGAGGTCGACCAGCGATCGCGCGAGCCGATCCATCGACGCGACGCGCAACGTGTCACCGCGACGCACGTAGCGCAGCGCATCCGACAAGCCAGCGCGATCGGCTCGGCTCTTGCCCGATTGATGGTCAGTGAACAGCTCATCGACGCCCCCAAGCGCTTCGAGCTGCCTAGCGAGATTCTGTGACGTCGACGAGACGCGTGCGTACCCCACGATTTGACCCGGCATGTCTAGACCCTACCCGCAAAGTGGGCAAAAAGACGGTTACCGACCCTATTCGCATGCGCGTCCGATCCGCCCGTGCTAGTGCAAATAGGGTGTACCCCACCCCACGCAAGTAGGAACCCCCTCAGATGCACACTCTCGGACAAGGGGAATCTAGGGATGGCCCTATCGGCACACTCGGGCGCTCGGGTCGGCGGCTTCGCACCAATCGGTCAGCCGCAGTCCTCGGCTGTTGCAAAAACCTTCGTTTGAGCTACATGCAGGAAGAAGCGTGCCCGGTGTCTACCTGAGGTGTTGTGGTGGACTGACAGCGTGACGAGCGAACCTGTGCTGGAGATGTTGTGGGAGACGACTGATCCCCTGGCCGTTTTGAGCGAACGGTTCGGCTTCCCTTCCGGCAGTGAAGCAGTTGCCTGGCTTCGGGGTGCGGTGTCGCGCTATTACGGCATGTCGCTCAAGGATTGCCAGCGCATTGTGATGAGCGACGGCAATGCCCTCGCATGGATCAGCACGAGTCAAGGCCGCTTCATCGCGAAATGGTCCAGGACACCAGAGAAGTTTGCTCGTCTGGACGCGATCTCGGACTGAAGCGCCCTGGGTTTC
>NZ_AEIQ01000121.1:0-48724 GCF_000152185.1 Dermacoccus sp. Ellin185
TTTCCATGACGCGGAGCAGCACACGCTCACGATCGGCGACTAATGTTCGCTGGGAGAAGGTTCTGTCTATTGGGTAGGTGGTGGTCACCGCCCGGACTGGGTGATCACATACCCGTTCAACACCCTTGACGCGAGATTCTCAGGAATCCATGGCCATCCGTTGAGCCGTGGGAACGTCGAGGTCGGCAGTGATGTCTGGGTGGGTTTCGAGGCGTTGATCATGTCGGGTGTGACCATCGGCCACGGTGCGGTCGTTGGTGCTCGATCCGTCGTGACGAGGGACATCGAGCCCTATACCATCGTGGCTGGTTCGCGAGCGCGGGTGGTACGTAAGCGCTTCGACGATCGGACGTTAGCGCGTCTACGCGACATCGCTTGGTGGGAGTGGGATGAGGCGGAGGTGTTCGCCGCAGCACCTTTCCTGCAGAATGCTGACATATCGGCCCGTATCGAAGGTGTCGATTCGGGCTCGTAGGGTCCTTCTTCTGCAAGACGGCTGTCTGGCTCGGCTGTTACGCCGCGCGGGAGACCGAGCGGGCCCGGGACCCGGCGATGACGCTCGCGTAGTAGTCGAGCAGACGCTGCGTCATGCCGTTCCAGGAGCGGCCGGCCATCTTGCGCGCGCCCGAGGCGCCCATGCGCTCGCGCATCGCCTCGTCGCTCACGAGCGTCCCGATGCTCTGCCGCAGCGAGCCGGACGCGTCCGGGTTGAACAGCAGACCGGTGACGCCCGGCTTGACGATGTCGAGCGGGCCCCCGGCTGCGGGCGCGACGACGGGCAACCGCGACGCCATCGCCTCTTGCAGCGTCTGTCCGAAGGTCTCCTTCGTGCCCGTGTGGCAGAAGATGTCGAAGCTCGCGTAGCTGTGGGCGAGTGTCGCGCCCTCCTGACGGCCGAGGAAGTGCGCGCGCGGCAGCAGTGCGGCGATCTCATCCCGAGAAGGGCCCTCACCGACCAGCGCGATGCTGATGCCCGGCAGGTCGGCGATCTCGGCGAGGCGGTGCAATTCCTTCTCCGGCGCGAGACGCCCGACGTACCCGACAATCACCTCGCCGTTCGGCGCGAGGCGTGAGCGCAGCTGCGCGACCTGCGGCGAGCGGCGCAGCTCGGGCGAGTAGGTGGCGGTGTCGACGCCGCGCCCCCACAGCGCGACACGCGGCACGCCGTGCGCGGCGAGCTCGGTGATCGCCGCGCTGCTCGGAGCGAGCGTCAGGTCGGCGAGGGAGTGAAGGTGACGCACCCAGGTCCACGACGCGCGATGTGCAAGGGGGCCGACGGGCCCACCGTGCTGCGCGACGTAACTGGGCATGTCGGTCTGGTAGATGGCAACCGTCGGGATACCGAGGTTGCGCGCGGCAGCCAACCCTCGCGCGCCGAGGCCGAAGGGTGAGGCGGCATGAACGACGTCCGGAGCGAAATCGCGCAGGATCTGTTCGAGTCTCCGGGTCGGCAGCCCGACACGGAACGCGCGAAGAGTGACGGTCGGCACCGTCGTCACACGGAAGCCGAGGTACTGCGTCGGGGCGGGGGAGGGACAGATGACGAGAACGTCGTGCCCTCCGGCAGCCGCGAGACAGTCGAGCACCCGGCACACGCTCGTGGTGACGCCGTTGAGCGTCGGCAGGAACGATTCGGTGACGATCGCAATTCGCACGTGCTCAGCACACCCCGCGACGGTGACGCGTGCGCACCCGCGCGATGGCGCCACGCTGAGCGTCAGGTGAACAGCACGTGGCCCCACGCGAATGCACGCCTCGACCCGCCACGCCTGCCCGGGTGAACTACGGTAATGGTCATGTCAGACGTGGAGTCGAGCCCGATCGAGGGCTTCTGGGGTGTGATTCCCGCGGGTGGATCGGGAACACGGTTGTGGCCGCTGTCGCGCGCGAACTCGCCGAAGTTCCTGCACGACCTCACCGGGTCGGGGCGCTCGCTGCTGCAGGGCACGGTCGACCGGCTGCAGCCGCTGTGCGGCTCCAACCTGCTCATCGTCACGGGCGCCTCGCACGCCGAGGCCGTGCGTGAGCAGCTGCCCGAGCTCGGCCCGAACGACCTGCTCGTCGAACCCAGCCCGCGCGAGTCGATGCCCGCCATCGGCCTCGCCGCCGCAATCCTCGAGAAGCGGGATCCCGAGGCAGTCCTCGGCTCGTTCGCAGCCGACCAGGTCGTCGGCGACACGTCGGTGTTCGAGGACACCGTGCGTCAGGCCGTCGAAGTCGCGCGCGAGGGCTACCTCGTCACCGTCGCCATCCGCCCGACGTACCCATCAACCGGCTTCGGCTACATCCGCGCCGGCAACAGCCTCGGCATCGACGGTGCGCCGGACGCGACGATCGTCAAGGCCTTCGTCGAGAAGCCCGACGGCCCGACGGCGCAGGCCTACGTCGCGACCGGCGAATACGCCTGGAACGCCGGCATGTTCGTCGTGCGCGCCGCGACGCTCATGGAGATGATCGAGCACTACCAGCCGCGCCTGGCCGAGTACCTGCGCATCATCGCTGACAACCCGTTCCGCCTCTCGGAGCTGTGGCCGCGCCTGACGAAGATCGCCATCGACAACGCCATCGCCGAACCGGCGGCGGTCGACGGGCGCGTCGCGACGGTGCCCGGCTCGTTCACCTGGGACGACGTCGGCGACTTCGCCTCGCTCGCGTCGCTGCTCGTCGAATCGGCCGACGCGCCGGGCGTTAAGGTGCTCGGTGAGAGCGAACTCGTCGTCATGCAGGACGCGACGGGCGTCGTCGCACCGCGCTCGGGGCGCACCGTCGTCGCCATGGGCATCGAGGACGTCGTCGTCGTCGACACCGTCGACGCGGTGCTCGTCACGACGCGTGAGCGTGCCCAGGACGTCAAGAAGATCGTCGAACAACTCAAGCTGAGTGGCCGCGAAGACCTCACCTGAGGTTGACCAAGCTGGAGCACTGAGCTGGGCCAGTCATGTTGTCACCACACCTCATCGAAGCTGGCAGATACCTAGCGGGGGTTATCGAATGGGAATGCGTGTAGCAGTCATGACTTGGAGGGCAAGGGCTGACGCGTTGTTGGGACGCGAATTCACGATCGGAGCTCGGGCCGCAACTGTGCTCGTGAGTGCATCGTTCGTCTTCTTGTGCCTCCCTCGGATCTCGGGATGGACCCTGTCCCATGTCCACAAGGAAGACGGAGTCATATTCCTGCATGACTGGGTGGAGCATGGATGGGGTTCTGTATTCGAGCTGTACACGGGCTACCTTCACGTCGTACCGCGGCTGACCACGGCTTTTGCGGCTTCGTTGCCACCTGAGGCGTTCGCTCCGGTGATTGGTGTTTTGGCCGCGGGGTGGCGCATCTGGCTCGCCACGGTCAGCTACTGGGCGTTCAGATCACTGGACTGGTCACCGAAGAGCAGCGCTGTCGCCGCCTCGATGTTCGTCCTTGTACCGGCAGGGCAGCACGAAGTGCTCGGCAACCTGACCAACGAGCGGTGGTTCTGTGACGCGGGCCTCGTGGTCATCGCTCTCTCACGTCTGACCGGATTGCGCGCGGCATTGGCGAGTGTGACAGGGCTGCTGTGCGCGCTGTCGGATCCGCTGGCCATTGCGTTGATCCCGGTTCTGGCCATGGGCGTGTGGCTGAATCGGGGGCGGGGTTGGCTGGCGCCTCTGACGGCGATCACAGGTGCCCTCATTCACGCGGCAATGCTTGACTCGGGGGCGCGACAAGCTGGTGTATCTGCTTGGCTCCATCTGCCAGGAGAACTCTTGGGTCAGTTCGTGGTGAGAGGGCTTGAGATCCCGCAGTTCGGCGTCACCGGTACGATGGTGGCAAACAAGCTGGCCCCCTGGCCGGTCGTGGCGCTTGGCGTGCTTCTGCCTATTGCCATCCTGCTGAAGTGCCGCGACCGTCGGCTCCTTCTGATGCTTGCCACAGCCTGGTATCTTTTGGCTTGTTCGATCGTCTTCGCGTCACCTCAAGATCTCACCGTCTCAAACTGGTTCGCGGCGGGTCAACCGTCACGGTATTCACTGGTGCCGTCAATTCTTCTCGCCATGGTGGCGGTCGGAGTGGGGAGGCTGCTGTGGGGTCGAGGTCAAAAGACGCTGCCCATCCTCGTGGCGTGCGCGTTCCTCGTTGGCATGATCCTTGATTTTCGCGGGGATCCGCAGAACGCCGAGGGTCCGACATGGGCAAACACCGTTGAGCGAGCACAGACACAGTGTCGTGCTACGCCCCTCGTCGTCACGCCGGTAGAGTTCAACCCGACAAGGCATCCGCAGAAGTGGGAGGCGCCTATCCGCTGCGCGTGGTTGATGCGGTGAGGCTGGTTCCATCGGCGACAATGACGGCATGAACCTCGATCTCGACGCCCTCCGCCGCGCCGCGCTCACCCACGGGTACGAGAAGGCGCTGAGGCCCGCTCTCTTCCGCATCGGCGGGGGAGACGCCGAAGCAGCGCACCACGCGACGATCAAGGCGATGGCGCAACTCGGTGCGCTGCCGGGCAACGGCCTGGCCGTCGACGCCCTCGGCGCCGCGCTCGGTGCGCCGTCGGACCCCGTCACCCTGGCCGGCATCGACTTCCCCGGCCGTGTCGGCCTCGCCGCGGGCGTCGACAAGGACGGCGTCGCCGTCACGTCCTGGCAGGCGCTCGGCTTCGGGCACGTCGAGGTCGGCACCGTCACCGCGCACCCCCAGCCCGGCAACCCGACGCCGCGGCTGTTCCGCCTCAAGGCGAGCGAGGGCATCATCAACCGGATGGGGTTCAACAACGCCGGCTCCGAGGCGCTCGCCGACACCCTGAGCGCCGCGCGCGCGACCGGCACGCTCAAGATCCCCGTCGGCGTCAGCCTCGGCAAGACGAAGACGACGGCCGTCGAGGAGGCAGTCGGCGACTACCTCACGTCGCTCGGTCGCCTCTCCGGTCTCGCCGACTACTTCGCCGTCAACGTCTCCAGCCCCAACACGCCTGGGCTGCGTTCGCTGCAGGACAAGGCCCCGCTGCTCGAACTGCTGCAGGCCATCACGACGCGCGAGGCGCACCTGGCGCAACAGCGCGGCGCGCGCCCGACGCCGGTGTTCGTCAAGATCGCGCCCGATCTCACCGAGGACGCGCTCGAGGACGTCCTCGACGTCGTCCACGGTGCCGGGGTGGCCGGTCTCATCGCGACGAACACCACGCTGACGCGCGACGGCATCGCGCGCGCGGATCAGCCGCTGGCCGCCGAGGCAGGCGGGCTCTCGGGTGCCCCGTTGACGCGCCGGGCGCGCGCCGTCGTCGCGTTCCTGTCGGCGCGCACCCAGCTGCCGATCATCGGCGTCGGCGGCGTCATGACCGCCGACGACGGCCTCGCACTCGTCGATGCGGGTGCGGACCTCGTCCAGGTGTACTCCGGTTTCATCTACCGCGGCCCGGCGCTCGTGCGCAATCTCAACGCGGCGCTGCGGGCGCGTCACGCCTGAGAGCGTCCTGCGCCGGCGCACGGGGCACGTGACCCGGGTGCCCCGCCCGCCCTTTCGGACGTGACGCGAGTTACAGTGCCGTCATGAGTGGCGCAGACGACCGCAAGCAGACGACCGAGTCGGGCCTCGGGCTCAAGCCGGTGTACTCGGCCAACGACCTGGCGGGCTTCGATCCCGCGACGCGGCTGGGGGAGCCCGGTTCGTACCCGTTCACGCGCGGCGTGTACCCGTCGATGTACACGGGGCGCCCGTGGACGATGCGCCAGTACGCCGGGTTCGGCACTGCGCGTGAGAGCAACCAGCGCTACCACGAGCTCGTCGCCAACGGCACGGGCGGGTTGTCCGTCGCGTTCGACCTGCCGACGCAGATGGGCTACGACTCGGACGCACCGCTCGCGCACGGCGAGGTCGGCAAGGTGGGCGTCGCCATCGACTCGCTCGACGACATGCTCGTCCTGTTCGACGGGTTGCCGCTCGACGAGGTCTCGACGTCGATGACGATCAACGCGCCCGCCTCGAGCCTGCTGCTCATGTATCAGCTCGCTGCCGAGCGGCAGGGCATCCCGGGCACGAAGCTCACGGGCACGATCCAGAACGACGTGCTCAAGGAGTACATCGCGCGCGGCACGTACATCTATCCGCCTGCCGAGTCGCTGCGGCTCATCTCGAACATCTTCGAGTACTGCCACACCGAGATCCCGCGCTGGAACACGATCTCGATCTCCGGGTACCACATGGCCGAGGCAGGCGCGACGCCCGCGCAGGAGATCGCGTTCACCCTCGCCAACGCCAAGGAGTACGTGCGGGCGGCGCTCGCCGCGGGCCTCGACGTCGACGACTTCGCGCCGCGACTGTCGTTCTTCTTCGTCGCGCGCACGACGTTGCTCGAGGAGGTGGCGAAGTTCCGTGCCGCTCGCCGTCTGTGGGCGCGCATCATGCGGGACGAGTTCGGCGCGAAGAACCCGAAGTCGCAGATGCTGCGCTTCCACACCCAGACCGCCGGCGTACAGCTGACGGCCCAGCAGCCCGAGGTCAACCTCGTGCGCGTCGCGCTTCAGGGCCTCGGCGCCGTCCTCGGTGGCACGCAGAGCCTGCACACGAACAGCTATGACGAGGCCATCGCGCTGCCGACGGCCAAGGCCGCCCGCCTCGCGCTGCGCACCCAGCAGATCCTCGCGTTCGAGACGGACGTGACGAAGACCGTCGACCCGTTCGCGGGTTCCTACGTCGTCGAGTCGATGACGGACGACCTCGAAGAGGAGGCGATGACGCTCATCCAGGCCGTCGAGGACAAGGGCGGGGCGGTGCGCGCCATCGAAGAGGGGTTCCAGAAGAACGAGATCGAGAAGAGCGCCTACGACGTCGCGCTGCAGATCGACTCGGGGGAGCGGGTCGTCGTCGGCGTCAACAAGTACACCCTCGACGAGGAGGAGCCGTACGAGCCGCTGCGCGTCGACCCGGCGATCGAGGCCGAGCAGTGCGAGCGTCTCGCCACGCTGCGGGCGAACCGCGACCAGGGTGCCGTCGACGCCGCGCTGGAGAAGCTGCAGACCGCGGCCTCCGGCGCCGACAACGTCCTGTGGCCGATGCGTGAGGCCCACGCCGTCGGCGCCACCGGCGGCGAGGTGAGCGACGCCCTGCGCGCGGTGTGGGGCAAGTACACGCCGCGCGACGCGTTCTGAGGCATCGCTCGGGCCGGCCGAGGTGAACGAGCGGCGGCAGTGCGCGGCCGGGCGACAATGAGCACGCTCGAGAAATCGTCGATACCTCCGGCCCGGGCTCGGGCCCCCGAACGAGAAGGACGTGGTGGCCCTGAGCTCCCGCAAATCACCCCTGGCCGGCATGGGGATCGGGCAGAAGATCGCGACGATCGCGCTCGCCGCCCTCGCCGTCATCGCGCTACTCGCTGTCCTCACCGGACGCGGGGGAGGAGGCGGCGCGAGCAGCTCTCCGTCGTCGAAGTTCTCGCCCGCGACCTACTCGGACGGCCCGTCGTCGTCCGGTGCGAAGTCGGGCGGTGAGAAGTCGGGCGGGGCGGGCCGGGCATCGTCGAGTGCCCCCACATCGGGTGACGGCGACGCCGCCGGCGTGGTGCCCGTCGCGCAGCTGCCCGCGCAGGCGCGGGCGACGCTGGAGCTCATCGACGCAGGGGGGCCGTTCCCGTACTCGCGTGACGGCATCGTCTTCGCCAACCGTGAGGGCCGCCTGCCCAAGCATCCGCGCGGCTGGTACCACGAGTACACCGTCGAGACGCCGGGAGAATCCGACCGCGGCGCTCGCAGGTTGATCCAAGGCAAGGACGGCACCATCTATTACTCGGGCGACCACTACAAGAGCTTCCGGAGGGTGCAGAGATGACGGCTGCGACGGTGCGTGGGCTGATCGAGGCGGGCCAGGGCGGCTGGGTGCCGCGGGGGCTGACAGGCCCGACGTCCGACGAGTTGCGCTCGCTGTGCAAGGACGCGGGGTGGTGCTTCGCGGAGGTGCGCCTCGCCGGGGTGGCGGACAAGCCCGACCTCATGCGCACTCTCGCGCGCCAGCTCGAGCTGCCCGCTTACTTCGGCGGCAACTGGGACGCCCTCGAGGAATGCCTCGGCGACGTCGTCGCGCGCGAGGACGGCATGGTCCTGCGGCTCAAAGGCCTCGGCGCGCTACCCGCGGGCCTGAGCGACCCGCTCGTCGACATCGTCGACGACCTCGTCGAAGATCATGACGGCGCGGGCCGCACGAGCCCGCTCGTCGTCGTCGCCGACCCGCCGTTGCCGCGCTGAACACCACTGCTCGGGCCCTGCGGTGACACGACCGTCGTGGGTGAGACGTGTGCTGTACCACATCGAGTCGCGGCGGCGCGCAATAACGGTTCGGTCACCTCGGATCGTTGTCGCTTCAACCCGGCGCGCGGCCCCGGTAGGCTGAACCGGTCCGGTGGCGTGACGTGCGCCACCTCTGCCAAGACGAAGCCTGTCGTGAGCACGCATTTGCGTGCCTGGACGTCGCTCGCCCGCCCCGGGTGCTGACGCGCGATGCGGCCTTCGTTCCGATAGACCCAAGGAGTCCCCGTGAAGCGGGTTGTTTCCATCGCTGCCGCCGTCGCCATGACGGCCGGTCTCGCCGCCTGTGGTTCGAACGACAAGTCCTCCGGTTCGTCCTCCGGGGGCACCGACCAGTTCAAGGCCGCCATCGCCTTCGACGTGGGTGGCCGCGGCGACCACTCGTTCAACGACGCCTCCTACCAGGGCCTCGAGGACGCGAAGAAGAAGATCTCGAACCTGTCGATCACGACGGCCGAGGCCTCCGAGTCGGACAACGACCAGGCGCGCGTCAACCGCCTCACGCAGCTCGCCTCCTCGGGCAACAAGGCGATCGTCGCCGTCGGCTTCGTCTACGCGAACGCCGTCGGCCAGGTCGCCAAGAAGTTCCCGAACGTCAAGTTCGCGATCATCGACGACGCGACGCCCGCGTCGGCCGGCTCGAACGTCGAGCAGATCACCTTCAAGGAGAACGAGTCCTCCTACCTCGCCGGTGCCGCGGCCGCCAAGACGAGCAAGACGGGCCACATCGGCTTCGTCGGCGCGCTCAAGGTGCCGCTCATCCAGAAGTTCGAGGCCGGCTACATCGCGGGCGCGAAGAAGGTCAACCCGAACATCAAGGTCGACTCGAAGTACCTCGCCTCCGACGGCAAGGGCTTCAACGACACCCCCGGCGGCAAGGCCGCTGCCGACGCCATGTTCCAGTCCGGCGCCGACATCGTCTTCGCCGCGGCCGGCAAGTCGGGCGACGGCGTCATCTCCTCGGCGCACTCCAAGGGCAAGTGGGCCATCGGCGTCGACTCCGACCAGGCCCTGACGGCCGACAAGTCCGTCGCCGGTTCCGTCCTGACGTCCGCGATGAAGCGTTGCGCGGGCACCGTCGAGGACTTCGTCAACTCGGTCAAGGACGATTCCTTCAAGGGCGGCAACAAGGTCTACGGCCTCAAGGAGGACGGCGTCTCGCTCTCCACGACGGGCAACCACCTGTCCGCCGACACGCTCAAGACCGTCGATGACCTGAAGAAGCAGGTCGTCGACGGCAAGATCACGGTTCCCACGACTCCGTCCAACTGAGTCGCCCCCCGGTGAAGGTCCGGCAAGCGGGTGTTCTGCTTGCCGGGCCTTCACGGTTCGAGCAGGAGTGTGCGTCATCGACACCACCGATCCCACGACGACGTCGGCCACCGCGCCGGACGTCAGCGCGCCCCCGCAGGGGCCCCTCGCCGTCGACCTGCAAGGCATCACGAAGCGATTCCCCGGCGTCGTCGCGAACTCCGACCTGTACCTGCAGGTCGAGCGCGGCACGATCCACGCCATCGTGGGGGAGAACGGTGCCGGCAAGTCGACGCTCATGAAGATCCTCTACGGCGTGCAGAAGCCCGACGAGGGCACGATCCGCATCAACGGTGACGAGGTCTCGTTCTCGTCGCCGAAGGACGCGATCAAGGCCGGCGTCGGCATGGTGTTCCAGCACTTCATGCTCGCGGACAACCTCACCGTCCTCGAGAACGTCGTCCTCGGCGCCGAGAAGCTGCACGGCATCGGGGCGAAGGCGCGCGCGGAGATCACGCGCATCTCGCAGGCCTACGGGCTCGGCGTCCACCCCGACGTGCTCGTCGCCGACCTCGGCGTCGGCGCCCGTCAGCGCGTCGAGATCCTCAAGGTGCTCTACCGCGGCGCGAAGATCCTCATCCTCGACGAGCCGACGGCCGTGCTCGTGCCGCAGGAGGTCGACGAACTGTTCGCGAACCTCGCCGAGATGAAGGCCGAGGGCCTCACGGTGCTGTTCATCTCGCACAAGCTCGACGAGGTGCGCGGCGTCGCCGACGACATCACCGTCATCCGCCGCGGCACGACGATCGACCGCGTCAAGAGCGCGTCGGTGACGAGCAAGCAGCTCGCCGAACTCATGGTCGGCTCGCAGCTGCCCACCCCCGCGACGCAGGAATCGACCGTCACCGACCGCGTCGTCATGCGCCTCGACGGGCTGACGCTCGCCGACCGCGCCGGCGGCCCGGCACTGCTGTCGGACATCGACCTCGTCATCCGCGCCGGCGAGGTCGTCGGCATCGCCGGTGTCGAGGGCAACGGCCAGGCCGAACTCGTCGAGACGATCCTCGGCATGCGCCGCGCCGACAGTGGCCACGTCGTCATCGGCGACGACGACGTCACGACCTGGCCGACGAAGCAGATCCGCGACAGCGGCGTCGGCTACATCCCCGAGGACCGTCACCGTCACGCGCTGCTGCTCGGTTCGCCGCTGTGGGAGAACCGCATGCTCGGCCACCAGCGTCAGGCCCCCGCGAGCAAGGGCTGGCGCCTCACGCCCGGCGCGGCGAAGGAGGACACGCAGCGCATCGTCAGCGAGTACGACGTGCGCACGCCGAGCATCGACGTGACCGCCGGGTCGCTGTCGGGCGGCAACCAGCAGAAGCTCATCTTCGGGCGCGAGATGTCGCACGCACCGCGCGTCCTCGTCGCCTCGCACCCGACGCGCGGTGTCGACGTCGGCGCGCAGGCCGCGATCTGGGATCACATCAAGGACGCACGTCGCGAAGGTCTTGCCGTGCTGCTCATCTCCGCCGACCTCGACGAACTGATCGGCCTGTCCGACACGATCCGCGTCATCCTGCGAGGGCGGCTGTCGGGCGAGTTCGACCCCCATCACGTGACCGCCGAACAGCTCGGCGCCGCGATGACGGGTGCCGGTTCGGACGCGAGCGACGCGAGCGCCGGCATTCCCACGACCTCGAAGACCGAGAACACGACCGGCGCCACCGCCGCCGGCACGAGCGAGGACACCGTCCGATGAACTCCACCCTCCGCCGCGTCGGCGTCGCGCTCGCCGCGCCGCTGCTCGCCATCGCCATCGCCGTGGTGCTGACGTCGATCGTCCTGCTCGCGCTCGGCAACTCCGTCGGGCCGGTGTGGCAGGTGTTCCTGTCGTCGCCGATGCCGGGCGTCACCGAGGCGATCGTCAACGACACCGCCGTGCTGTACCTGTCGGGCGTCGCCGTCGCCATCGGCTTCCGGATGAACCTGTTCAACATCGGCGTCGACGGCCAGTACCGCGTCGCCGCGTTCGCTGCCGCGCTCTTCGCGGCGCAGGGCTGGCTGCCGGGCTTCCTCAACGTCATCTTCGCGCTGCTTCTCGCGATGCTCGTCGGCGCCGTGTGGGCCGGCATCATCGCCGTGCTCAAGGTGACGCGCGGCGTGTCCGAGGTCATCAGCTCGATCATGCTCAACTCGATCGCGACGGGCGTCGTCGCGTGGCTGCTCAACAAGGTGGCCGACCGCACGCCCGGATCGAACGCCACGGTGACGAAGAGCATCCCCGACAGCTCGCACGTGCCGGCGCTCGCGAACCTGTCCGGTGGGCCGATCTACGGCCTCGGCATCCTCGCCGTCGTCGTCGGCCTGGTCTACTGGTTCGTCATCAACCGCACGCGCTTCGGCTTCGACCTGCGCGCGACGGGCACGTCGGAATCCGCGGCCGTCGCGAGCGGTGTCAACGTCAAGCGCATGACGATCTCCGCCATGCTGATGTCGGGCGCCGTCGCCGGCCTCGTCGGCATGCCGCAGCTGTTCGGCCAGGACTACAACTACGGCTCCAACAGCCAGAGCGGTCTCGGCTTCGCGGGCATCGCCGTCGCACTGATCGGACGCAACAACCCGATCGGCATTGCGTTCGGCGCGCTGCTGTGGGCCTACCTCAACGGCCAGTCCGACGCGCTGCAGATCAACGCCGGCGTCAACGCCTCCCTCGTCAACATCATCCAGGGCATCATGGTGCTCGCTGTCGTCATCGCGTACGAACTCGTGCGCCGCTGGGACAAGAGCATCGAACAGCGCCACGTCGCCGCGGAACTGGCCGCCGGAAACACCGCAGGAGCGAGCGCATGAGCACCGTCGCAACCCGACCCGCGGCAGGGATCACCCACCGTCTCGGTCGCAAGGCCCTGCTGCCGCTCGGCCTGCTCGGCATCCTCGTCGCGCTGTCCGTGCTGCGTGTCGCGACGGGCGTCAACGACATCGACTCGGCCAACGCGATCTCCGCGGCCGTCGTCGCCGCCGTCCCGCTGGCGCTGGCGGGCCTCGGTGGCCTGTGGTCCGAGCGCGCGGGCGTCGTCAACATCGGGCTCGAGGGCATGATGATCATGGGCTCCTGGTCGGCGGCATACGCGGCCTATCACTGGGGTGCGTGGGCGGGCGTCATCGCAGCGATCGCCGGCGGCATGCTGTTCGGCGTGCTGCACGCCATCGCGACGGTGTTCTTCGGCGTCGACCAGATCGTCTCCGGTGTCGCGATCAACCTGCTCGGCGCGGGCCTGACGAAGTTCCTCGCCGAACGCTTCTTCTCGAGCCTGCCCGGCGGCGGTGCGACGCAGAGCCCCAGCCTGCCGGACATCGGCACGTTCACCGTGCCCGGTTCGTCAGCGCTGTCGGATCTCGAGGGCAAGCACTGGTTCCTCGTCTCCGACCTCGCCGGCATCCTCGGCGGCCTGTTGACGAACGTGTCGTGGCTGACGCTCATCACCGTCCTGCTCATCGCGGCGACAGCGTACGTGCTGTGGCGCACGCCGTTCGGTCTGCGTCTGCGCAGCTGCGGTGAGGCGCCGCAGGCCGCCGAGACGCTTGGCGTCAACGTCTACCTCTACAAGACGATCGCGGTGCTCGTCTCCGGCGCCCTCGCCGGCCTCGGCGGCGGCTTCCTCGCGATGGTCGCCTCCGACGGCTTCCAGCAGGGCCAGACCGGCGGGCGCGGGTACATCGGTCTCGCCGCGATGATCTTCGGCAACTGGATGCCGCTCGGCACCGCCCTCGGCGCGCTGCTGTTCGGCTACACGCAGGCGCTGCAGCTGCGCGGCGGCGACCAGGTGCATGCGCTGCTGCTGCTCGTCGGCGCGGGCGTCATCGTCGGCGCGATCTGGATGGCGGTGCGTCGTCGCGTGCTGCCGGCGGTGATCCTGGCGGTGACGGCGGTGCTCGTGCTGAGCTGGTACTTCGGTTCGAACACGATCGACCCGAACCTCACGAGCACGGCGCCATACGTCGTCACCTTGCTCGTCATGGCGTTCGCCAGCCAGCACCTTCGCATGCCGGCGGCCGACGGTGACGTCTACCGCAAGGGTGAAGCCGGGTGAGCGGGCACTCACGTGTGACGGCCTCGGCTGCGCAGACACCCGACTGGGCGCACCTGCGCTCCGAGGCCATCGCCGCGTCGCGGCGCGCCTACGTGCCCTACAGCCGGTTCCCGGTCGGCGTCGCCGCGCTCACGACCTCGGGTCGCGTGCTCACCGGCTGCAACGTCGAGAACGCCGCCTATGGCGTCGTGCTGTGCGCCGAGTGCGGGCTTGTGTCGTCACTGTTGAACACGTCTGAGCGGGACGGTTTCGGCGGGGGTGTGAACGCTGGTGTGGCTGACAACGCGATGGCCGGCGCAGACTGTTCCGACGCCGGCCTGTATGACGGCGGGGCGGGCCCGGTCGTCGATGCGACTGCGGCGCGCGAGCGGCTCGTCGCGCTGTCGTGCGTCGACGGCAACGGCACCCTGATCACGCCGTGTGGACGCTGCCGTCAGTTGCTGGCCGAGCACGCCGTGGCGCCGTCCGTCGATTCACCTGGCCTGCTCATCGACATGGACGGGCGCGACCCGCTGCCGTTCGTCGAGCTCCTCCCGTACGCGTTCGGCGTCACCAACCTCGACGCCGTCGCCACCTCCGCCGCCCAGCTGAAAGGCGAATCATGACCTCCGCTGCCTCCACCCACGAGGCGTTCGACGCCGTTGACCTCATCCGCACGAAGCGCGATCGCGGCACGTTGAGCCGCGACGAGATCGACTGGATCATCGACGCCTACACACGCGGCGCCGTCGCGGACGAGCAGATGTCGGCGATGGCGATGGCGATCCTGCTCAACGGCATGACGCGGGACGAGATCGCACGCTGGACCGCAGCGATGATCGCGAGCGGTGAGCGGATGGACTTCTCGTCCCTGCGCGTGCCCACGGCCGACAAGCACTCGACCGGGGGAGTGGGCGACAAGATCACGCTGCCGCTCGCGCCGCTCGTCGCGGTGTTCGACGTCGCCGTGCCGCAGCTGTCGGGCCGCGGGCTCGGTCACACCGGCGGCACGCTCGACAAGATGGAGGCCATCGCCGGGTGGCGTGCAGGGCTGACGAACGCCGAGATGATGCGTCAGCTCGACGAGGTCGGCGCCGTCATCTGCGCCGCCGGTGACGGGCTGGCACCCGCCGACAAGAAGCTGTACGCGCTGCGTGACGTGACGGGCACCGTCGAGGCCATCCCGCTCATCGCCAGCTCGATCATGAGTAAGAAGATCGCCGAGGGCACGGGCGCGCTCGTGCTCGACGTCAAGGTCGGCTCGGGTGCGTTCATGAAGACGCAGGACGACGCCCGCGAACTGGCGCGCACGATGGTCGACCTCGGCAACGACGCCGGCGTCGACACGGTCGCGCTGCTGACCGACATGTCGACGCCGCTCGGGCTGACGGCCGGCAACGCTCTCGAGGTGCGCGAATCGGTCGAGGTGCTCGCCGGGGGCGGCCCGAAGGACGTCGTCGACCTCACGGTGGCACTCGCCGTCGAGATGCTCGCCGGCGCCGGTCGGCCCCAGGACGAATCGGCCGTGCGCGCAGCGCTGAGCGACGGGCGTGCGATGGACGCGTGGCGCCGCATGGTCGCCGCGCAGGGCGGCGACCCCGACGCCGAACTGCCCGTGGCGAAGGAGTCGCACGTCATCACCGCGCCGAGCGACGGCGTGCTGACGCGCCTCGACGCACTCGCCGTCGGCGTCTCGGCGTGGCGACTCGGCGCGGGCCGTGCGCGCAAGGAGGACCCGGTGCAGGCCGGCGCGGGCATCGAACTGCACGCCAAGCCCGGCGACACCATCAGCGCCGGCACGCCGCTCATGACGCTGCACACCGACACGCCGGAGCGTTTCGAGCGCGCCGTGGCCGCCCTCGACGGCAGCTACAACATCAGCGCCGACGCCGACGCAGGGTCATCCACGCCGCGCGACATCGTCATCGACCGCATCGCCTGACCCCGCCCCACCTGCGACTCGTCCATATTCGCGATTCCCGTCCCCGTCGGCGATTCCTGCCCACCCTTGCGAATCTCGTCCCTATCTGCGATTTTCAGTCACTCTTGCGAGAGTGACCGAAAACCCAGATGGGGACGAGATGTGCGAATGGGACGGAAATCGCGAAGGTGGACGCCGTTCGCAGAGGTGGACGAAAGTCGCGAATGTGGACAAGAATCGCAGATGGGGACGGGGCAGGTGAGCCCTACACTTGGGCCATGACTGACACCTCTGCGACGACACACAGCTTGGACGAAACGGCGGCGCGGGCACTCACACAGGACGTCGTCGCGGCGCTGCCGAAGGTCGTGCTGCACGATCACCTCGACGGTGGGGTTCGTCCGGCGACCGTCCTCGAACTCGCGCGCAAGACCGGCTACGACGCGCTGCCGGCCGACGACGCCGAGACACTCGCGCGCTGGTTCCGTGACAGCGCCGACTCGGGTTCGCTCGTGCGTTACCTCGAGACGTTCGAGCACACCGTCGGCGTCATGCAGACCCGCGACGCCATCGTCCGCGTCGCCGCCGAGTGCGCCGAGGATCACGCGGCGGACGGCGTCGTCTACGCCGAGGTCCGCTTCGCGCCGGAGCTGCACATCGAGAAGGGTCTGGCCCTCACCGAGGTCGTCGACGCTGTGCTCGAAGGCTTCCGACGCGGTGCCGAACGCGCCGCCGAGCAGGGCAGGCCCATCGTCATGCGCGCCCTGCTGACGGCGATGCGCCACGCAGCGAAGAGCGTCGAGATCGCCGAACTCGCTGTCGCCTACCGCGACCAGGGCGTCGCCGGTTTCGACATCGCCGGTGCCGAGGCCGGTTTCCCTCCCACACGCCACCTCGACGCGTTCGAGTACCTGCGCCGCGAGAACGCGCACTTCACGATCCACGCCGGTGAAGCATTCGGGCTGCCGAGCATCTGGGAGGCCATCCAGTACTGCGGCGCCGAACGGCTCGGGCACGGCGTGCGCATCACCGACGACATCACGATCGACGGCGTCGCCTACCCCGAACTCGACGAGCCGGCTCGCGCCGCGCTGCCTGAGCGTGTTCGGGCGGGGGAGGCCGACGTCCGCCTCGGGCGCCTCGCCGCCTTCGTCCGCGATCGGCGCATCGCGCTCGAGGTGTGCCCGATCTCGAACCTGCAGACGGGTGCGGCGTTGTCGCTGCGCAGCCACCCCATCTCGTTCCTGCTGGCACTCGGTTTCCGCGTCGCGCTCAGCACCGACAACCGCCTCATGAGCGACACGTCGATGACGAAGGAGATGACCGGGCTCGTCAGCGAGGCAGGCTGGGGTCTCGACGACCTCGAGAAGGTCACCGTCAACGCGATGAAGTCGGCGTTCATCCCGTTCGACGAGCGCCTCGCGATCATCATGGACGTCATCAAACCCGGGTTCGCCGCGGCCCGCGCCTGACGTGCCTGACCTGGTCGGTGACCCACGCTGCTGCGTTCGGTGGCCGAGCACGTGCACCCTGAGCGCCGCCCAGGTGCGCCCGTCAGATCGCTGACGACTGCAGCGCCGCAGCGCGGCGCACGGCCTCGGAGAACGTGACGGGTTGGGCGCCGCGCGCCAGGTGCGCTCTGACGAGTTCGGGTTCGTCCCGCCACAGCCGCGCCCCACGCCGCACGAGGACGAGCGGGGGCTTGCGGCGCTCGGCCACGTCGCGGATGAACCGCCGGGCCGCAGTCACCGTCCGGTTGCGACGCAGGCACCACGCCTCGCCGAGCACACCGCGCTCGGCGAGCGGGGCGATGACGTCGGGCGCGAAGATGCCCTCGGCGACGACGAACCGGGCTCCGTCGAGCGTGACGGAGTGCGTGCCCGTCGCACGACTCTGCGAGATCGAGTACTGCGGCACGTCGGTGGCACCGGTGCGGCACAACCGCTCCAGCGACTGCGCAGCGGCCTCGACGTTCCACGTGCCGGCGTTGTCCCAGTCGATCTCGCCCGAGGCGAACCGCGGCAGATCGGGCGCGTCGTGATCGCGGTAGAAGTCGTCGAGATTGACGAACGGCCACCCGTGGCTCGCGCACAACTGGCGAGCCAGCCGCGACTTGCCGCTGCCCGACGGCCCCGACACGACGATGACGCGGGCGAGCGCTCCCCGCGCGCCCACGACAGGCCCGTCTGCGTCAGCCGGAGCCGGCGGGTGAGTCGTCGAAACCTTCTCGGGGGCAACGTCGCTCGTCGGAAGGCCCCCTTCGGCGGCGCTCTCGTGAGACGTCACAGTGCGGTGAGCTCCTCCATCGCACGCCGCGTCGCGGCGAGACGGCGGGCCGCCTCCGCACGCGCCGCGGCCAGGGCGTCGTCCACGCCGGGCGCCAGGTCGTCCACGGGCACGATCGCCTCGAGGTAGACCTTGACCTTCGGCTCGGTTCCGCTCGGGCGCACGATGACGCGGGTGCCGTCGGCGAGCAGGTAGCGCAGGCCGTCGGTCGGCGGCAGGCCGCCGTCACCGAGGGCGAGGTCGTGGAACTGCGCGACGACGACGTCTCCGATCTGCGTCGCAGGTCGTTCGCGCAGGGCCGCCATGATGGCGGGGATCTGCGCCAGCTCGGCGACGCGGATGCTGAACGAGTCGCTCGCGTACACGCCGTGGCGGCGGGCGAGGTCGTCGAGCAGGTCGACGAGGGTGCGGCCCTCGGCCTTCAACCCGGCCGCCAGTTCCGCGACGGCGAGGCCCGCGGAGATGCCGTCCTTGTCGCGCGCGACGGACGGCGCGGTGCAGTACCCGAGCGCCTCCTCGTAGCCGTAGGCAATGTCGGGCACCCGGGCGATCCACTTGAACCCGGTCAGCGTCTCGACGTGCGCGACGCCCGCATCGGCCGCCATCGCGCCGAGCTGGCGCGAGCTGACGATGCTGTTGGCGAGCACGGGCGCGCCCCCGTCGACGCCGTGCAGCGCGCCGGTCGCAGCGAGGTCGAGTGCACGCTGCCCGAGCAGCACCCCCACCTCGTCACCGCGCAGCATGCGCCACCCCTGGGGGTCCTCAGCCGACGCGCACCTCGGGTCGGGCGCGGCGACGGCGCAGCGGTCGGCGTCCGGGTCGGAGGCGATGACGATGTCGGGCCGCACCTCGCGCGCGAGGTCGAGCGCCGCGTCGATCGCGCCGGGCTCTTCTGGATTCGGGAAGCTGACGGTGGGGAAGCGCGGGTCGGGCTGTTCCTGCGACGCGACGGGCGTCGGGCGCGCGAAACCGGCCTGCTCGAACGCCGCGAGCAGCGTCGTCGACCCGACGCCATGCAGCGCCGTGTGGACGACGGCGACGTCGCGCGGTCCGCCCGGGGTGATCGAGGCGACACACGCGTCGCGGTAATCGGCCTCGAGGTCGTCGCCGAGGGTCTCCCAGCCGTCCTCGGCGCGCTCGATCGACGCCGCGGACGGGAACGTGTCGATCGCCGCGGCTATTTCGGCGTCGGCGGGCGGGACGATCTGGCTGCCGTCGCCGAGGTAGACCTTGTAGCCGTTGTCCTGCGGCGGGTTGTGGCTCGCCGTCACCATGACGCCCGCATCAGCCCCGACGTACCGGATCGCGAACGCGAGCACCGGCGTCGCCAGCGGACGCGGCAGGACGAGCGCCCGCCCACCCGCAGCGGTGACGACGGCCGCGGTGTCGGCGGCGAACACGTCACTGTTCGTGCGCGCGTCGTACCCGATGACGACCGTGACGTCCCGCTTGCCGAGCGAGGTCTGCAGGTAGCGCGTGAGCCCCGCCGCAGCACGAAGGACGACGACGCGGTTCATGCGGTTGGGCCCGGCTCCGAGCGCGCCGCGCAGGCCCGCGGTACCGAAGGCGAGCAGTCCGCGGAATCGATCGGCCAGATCATCGAGCGCCGCAGCGTCGCCGGATTCGGCTGCCGCCACGACGGATTCGAGTTCTGCGCGTGTCACCTCGTCGGGGTCGTCGGCGATCCAGGCACGTGCCTGGTCGAGCAGGTGGGCCGTGTCGGTCGTCATCGTCGTTCCTCGCTCGCGTCGGTGATCGATTCGGTGGTCGGCGCCGTCACAGCGCCCGGACGATGCCCGACAGCAACTGCCCACACCGCTCGGCCGCTGCCCGCCCGGCTTCGATGACCTCGGCGTGGTCGAGCGGAGTGGGGCTGATACCCGCCGCCGGGTTCGTGACGAGGGAGATGCCGAGCACCTCGAGGCCCGCGTGACGCGCCGCGATGGCCTCGAGGGCCGTCGACATGCCGACGAGGTCGGCGCCGAGCGTCTTCGCCATGCGCACCTCGGCGGGCGTCTCGTAGTGCGGCCCGGTGAACTGCGCGTAGACGCCCTCGTCGAGCGAGGAGTCGATCGAACGCGCCACGTCGCGCAGGCGCGGTGAGTACAGGTCGGTGAGGTCGACGAACGTCGCGCCCTCGAGCGGCGAGGTGGCCGTCAGGTTGATGTGATCGCTCATGAGCACGGGCGTGCCCGGGCCCCACTCCGGGCGCAGGCCGCCGCACCCGTTCGTCAGCACCACGGTGTCGCACCCGGCCGCCGCGGCGGTACGCACGCCGTGGACGACGGCGCGCACCCCCTTGCCCTCGTAGAAGTGCGTGCGCGTGCCGTAGACGAGGGCGCGCTTGCCACTGCCCTCGATCTCGATCGAGCGCATCTGCCCGCTGTGACCAGCGACGGCCGCCGCGCCGAACCCGGGCACGTCGGTGTTGTCGATCGTCGCCTTGACCTCGCCGATGAGGTCGGCGGTCTGGCCCCAGCCGGAGCCGAGGACGAGCGCCACGTCGTGCTTCTCGACGCCCGTGCGTTCGGCGATGACGCGCGCGGCGTCACGCGCGATCTCGAAGGGATCGACGCTCGGATCGGACAGGGGCGAAGTGGTCTGCTGAGTCACCCCTTCAGGGTACGTGGCGAGGCCGACAACCGGTGCCGACCGCGCGAACGTCCCTGTTGCCGATGCGCCCGCCGACGCACCTGCAGGCGCACCTACCGCCGTGCCCTGCTCGCGCCACATGCATCGACGTGCCCGCGATTCGAAGTCTCTTGACGTCAAGTGATTGGATAGGGGGGTGAGCTCACGGAAGAAGTCTGTCGTCGTCATCGGTGGTGGCCCGGGCGGTTATGAATCCGCGCTCGTCGCCGCCCAGCTCGGTGCGCAGGTCACGGTCATCGACCGTGACGGCCTCGGTGGTGCCGCGGTGCTCACCGACTGCGTCCCCTCCAAGACCCTGATCGCCACCTCCGACTTCCTCTCGCGCTTCGAGGCGGCCGGCCGCCTCGGCGTCGGCTTCGAGGGCAACGAGGAGAACCAGCACGCGCACGCCAACCTGGGCCAGGTCAACGAGCGCATCCTGCGCCTGGCGAAGGCGCAGTCCGTCGACATCCAGGCTCAGCTCGAGAGTGTCGGCGTGCGCATCCGGCGCGGCACCGGCCGCGTCAAGGGCCACGGGTGGGTCGAGGCCGAGCTCACGAACGGCGAGACCGAGGACATCCGCGCCGACGTCATCCTCCTCGCGATGGGCACGACCCCGCGCGTCATGGACACCGCGAAGCCCGACGGCGAGCGCATCCTGACGTGGAAGGACATCTACAACCTCACCGAGGTCCCCGAGAAGCTCATCGTCGTCGGTTCTGGTGTCACCGGTGCCGAACTCGCGCACGCCTACCTCGGCCTCGGCGCCGACGTCACGCTCGTCAGCTCGCGTGACCGCGTGCTGCCCGGCCAGGACGCCGACGCGGCCACGGTCATCGAGAACGTCTTCCGCCGCCGCGGCATGACGGTCCTCAACCGCAGCCGCGCCATGGCCGCAACGCGTGAAGGCGACACCGTCGTCGTGACGCTCGAGGACGGACGCAAGGTCGAAGGCACGCACGCGATCCTCGCCGTGGGTTCGATCCCGCAGACGAAGGGCATCGGCCTCGAGGCCGCGGGCGTCGACCTCACCGACTCGGGCCACATCGTCACCGACCGCGTCTCGCGCACGAGCGCGCAGGGCATCTATGCCGCCGGCGACTGCACGGGCGTATACCCGCTCGCGTCCGTCGCAGCGATGCAGGGGCGCGTCGCCATGCACCATGCCCTCGGCGACGCGGTGCAGCCGCTCAACCTGCGCGGCGTCACGGCCAACATCTTCACCGACCCCGAGATCGCGACGGTCGGCTACAGCCAGGCCGACGTCGAGGAGGGCAAGATCGAGGCGCGCGTCGTCACGCTGCCGCTTTCGACGAACCCGCGCGCCAAGATGCGCAACATCACCGACGGCTTCGTCAAGCTGTTCGCCCGCCCGGGATCGAACACGATCATCGGCGGCGTCGTCGTCGCGCCGCAGGCCTCGGAGCTGATCTACCCGATCGGCATGGCCGTCGCGAACCGCCTGACGGTCGACCAGGTCGCCAACACGTTCTCGGTGTACCCGTCGATGACGGGTTCGATCGCCGAGGCCGCACGTCGTCTGCACAGCAGCGACGTCTTCTGATCCCTCGCCGCACGCGATGACGAGGACGAGCGCGCCCAGCGATGCCGCCTGCGAGAACCCACGCCCGGCGGCGCTGCTCGACGCAGCGACGAGCGTCCTCGCGACGAGTGGGCTGCGTGGGCTGACGCACCGGGCGGTCGATCGTCAGGCGGGTTTTCCCGAGGGCACGTGCTCGGTCAGCTTCCGCACGCGCGCCGCGCTGCTCGCCGGCCTGACGACGCACGTCGGCTCCCGCGTGGCCGTGCAGGTCCGCGCGCTGGGCGAGCAGATCCCGTCCGGCACCGACGACCCGCTCGCCACCGCACCGTTCGCGACGGCCCTGCTCGAACGCTGGGTGACGCAGGACGACGGCGCGTTGATGGTCGCGATCCTCGAACTGTCCCTCGAGTCGCTGCGCACGCCCGAGCTCGCGCCGGCCGTGGGGGAGTGGCGCAGCGAGCTCGTCAGCATCGTCGAGACGATCGTGTGCCGCACCTCGGAGACCGGCGCGCGCTCCGATTCGCGTCTGCGCGCCGAGACGGCCGTCGCGAGCATCGAGGGCATCGTCCTGTCGGCGCTCGCGCAGCCTGCGGAGCGTCGCGGCCCGTACATCGACAAGACGCTGCGCATGGTGCTGCTCGGCACCGCGTCGCCAGAGGACGCGCGCCCCACGCACTGAGCTACGGGCGCACTGAGCTACGGGGCATCGAGCCAACCAGCGTTTCGCGTCCATCGTGAGACGTAGGAACCCGTGAGACGCAGGCGCCCCGGCACGCTCGGCGTGCCGGGGCGTTCGAACGTCGGAGCCGTCAGGCGTCGACGTCCTTGATCTGCGCGAGGACCGTGCCGGCCGTCACCGTCTCGCCGACGGTCGCGGCGAGGCCGCTGACGACGCCCGCCTTGTGCGCGGTGATCGGCTGCTCCATCTTCATCGCCTCGATGACGACGATCGTGTCGCCGGCTTCGACCGTGGTGCCGTCCTCTATGGCCACCTTGACGACGGTGCCCTGCATCGGCGCGGTGAGCGAGTCACCGCTCGCCGCGGCGCCGCCACCGCCCTTGCGTGCGGCGCGACGCGGGCCGGCCGAGGAGCCCTTGCCCGCTCCGGAACTCACGGCGAGGGCGCCCGGTAGCGACACCTCGAGGCGCTTGCCGCCGACCTCGACGACGACGCTCTGACGGGCAGCCTGCTCGGCCGCGGCCTCGGGCGTGCCATCGTACGGCGAGATCTGGTTGTCGAACTCCGTCTCGATCCAGCGCGTGTGCACGCTGAACGGCGCGTCGGGGGCGTCGGTGAACTCGGGCGCGAACGCCGGATCCTCGACGACGACGCGGTGGAACGGCAGCACCGTCGGCATGCCCTCGATGACGGTCTCGTCCAGCGCGCGGCGCGAGCGCTCGAGCGCTTCCTTGCGGGTGCGGCCCGTCACGATGATCTTCGCGAGCATCGAGTCGAACGCGCCACCGATGACGTCGCCGGAGACGACACCCGAATCGACGCGCACACCCGGCCCGCTCGGCGCCTCGAACTTCTCGACGGTGCCCGGCGCCGGCAGGAAGTTTCGGCCTGCGTCCTCGCCGTTGAGGCGGAACTCGATCGAGTGTGCGTGCGGCGTCGGGTCGTCATAACCGAGCTCCTCGCCGCGGGCGATGCGGAACTGCTCGCGCACGAGGTCGATACCCGTCACCTCCTCGGAGACGGGGTGCTCGACCTGCAGGCGCGTGTTGACCTCGAGGAAGCTGATGACGCCGTCGGTGCCGATGAGGTACTCGCAGGTGCCCGCACCCGAGTAACCCGCCTCGCGCAGGATCGCCTTGGACGCCCGCAGCAGCTCGGCGTGCTGCTCGTCACTGACGAACGGCGCCGGCGCCTCCTCCACGAGCTTCTGGTTGCGGCGCTGCAGCGAGCAGTCACGCGTCGAGACGACGACGACGTTGCCGTGGTTGTCGGCGAGGCACTGCGTCTCGACGTGGCGCGGGCTGTCGAGGAAGCGCTCGACGAAGCACTCGCCGCGCCCGAACGCCGTGACGGCCTCGCGCACAGCCGACTCGTACAGCGACGGGATCTCCTCGATCGTTCGCGCGACCTTGAGGCCGCGTCCGCCACCGCCGTAGGCGGCCTTGATGGCCACGGGCAGGCCGTGCTCCTTCGCGAACGCGACGACCTCGTCCGCGTCGTCGACCGGATCCTTCGTACCGGGCACGAGGGGAGCGCCGGCCTTCGTCGCGATGTGACGCGCCTTGACCTTGTCGCCGAGCGAGTCGATGGCGGCGGGCGACGGCCCGATCCACGTCAGGCCCGCATCGAGGACGGACTGCGCGAACTCGGCGTTCTCCGCGAGGAAACCGTACCCGGGGTGGACGGCGTCAGCGCCGGAACGCTTCGCGACGTCGAGGATCCTGTCGACGACGAGATAGGAATCGCCGGGCGTCGAGCCGCCGAGGGAGTAGGCCTCATCGGCGACGCGCACGTGCAGAGCGTCACGGTCGGGTTCGGCGTAGACGGCCACGGAGGCGATGCCGTCGTCCTTCGCCGCGCGCGCAATACGGACTGCGATCTCGCCACGGTTGGCGATCAGGACCTTGGTGACAGAACTCATGTCCGTGACCTTATCGCCGCGGGGGGTGACCGGCGAGAATACCCGGCGGTAGGTTCCTCAGGCGCCGGGATCGACGTCATCCGAGCGCTCAACGCCGGAATACGAGAGCGCGCGGCGTGGTTGCCGCTGACATGGCTGAGAACACGAACGTCCCCACCGTGACCCTCCAGGCCGGCTCGGCGAGCATCGAGATGCCGCAGTTGGGCTTCGGTGTCTGGCAGGTCGAGAACGACGGCGCATCCGCCGCCGTGCAGGAAGCCCTGAAGGTCGGCTACCGCAGCATCGACACCGCCCGCATCTACGACAACGAAGAAGGCGTCGGGCAGGGCATCGCCGCCTCCGACGTGCCGCGCAGCGACATCTTCCTCACGACGAAGGTCTGGAACGACGACCAGGGGGCCGAGGCGACGAAGAAGGCCTTTGACGCGTCCATCGAACGCCTCGGCGGCGAATCGATCCTGCCGCTCGACCTCTACCTCATCCACTGGCCCACGCCCGAGAAGGACACCTACGTCGACACCTTCAAGGCGATGCTCGAACTGCGCGACGCCGGCAAGATCCGCGCCGTCGGCGTCTGCAACTTCGAACCCGAGCACCTGCAGCGCCTCAAGGACGAGACCGGCGAGTTCCCCGCCATCAACCAGGTCGAACTGCACCCCAAGTTCCAGCAGAAGGCCGTCCGTGACTT
Organism: Dermacoccus sp. Ellin185; assembly: GCF_000152185.1. Classification (NCBI taxonomy): domain Bacteria; kingdom Bacillati; phylum Actinomycetota; class Actinomycetes; order Micrococcales; family Dermacoccaceae; genus Dermacoccus; species Dermacoccus sp. Ellin185. The sequence goes on from NZ_AEIQ01000121.1 coordinate 25,262, forward strand.
CTGCGCCGACAACGGCATCGTCGTCGAAGCCTGGAGCCCCCTCGGCCAGGGCGGCGACATCCTCACCAACCCCGTGCTCGAAGGAATCGCCGAACGCGTCGGCAAGACCGTCGCGCAGGTCATCATCCGCTGGCACCTGCAGATCGGCAACGTCGTCATCCCCAAGTCCGTGACGCCCGCCCGCATCGCCGAGAACTTCGACGTCCTCGACTTCGAACTCACCGAAGACGACCTCCACGCCATCAGCGACCTCGACAGCTCCGACGGTCGCATCGGCCCCCACCCGAACGACTTCAACTGACGTTGTGGCCGCCGCGAGCACATGCTCGCGGCGGCACGTGGGGGTGAACCCATCAGCCGACTTCGGGCATCAAGGCGTGGTACATCGCCTCCATGATGACTGCTGGGGCGGGGACTCCCTCCCGCGGTTCGTCCCGGAGGAGGACGGTAGGTTGGCGGCTTGGATGATTCCAGGACGAATATGCAGTGGTTGGAGCGTTCGGTGAATCGTAGTGTTGGTGCGCAGTTGCGTCATCAGGGGCGGCGAGTTGTGAATCCCTTTGTCAAGAGCGGAAGTTTCGACGAGCCGGGTACGGGTACGCAGGTCACTGAGTTTGTGGCGGGGGCGGCGCGGTGAGTTGGTTTCGCGGTATCAAGTGGGAGGAGTACAGCCAGGTTTCTCCGGAGACGTTGGCGTGTGTGGATGAGGCCTTGTCGTTGTGGGATCGGAGCATTTCACGGCTGGCGAATGAGTACTTGGGTCCGGAGATTCGTTCTGAGTTGGCGACCGAGGCCGGTTTCGCTGAGGGGTGCCGCAATGTGGCGATGTTGGCGACGGTGATGGGGCAGCGCGATGTTGCTGTCGCGTTGATGCGTGCCCAGGCGACCGAGGATCAGGGCAAGGATGGTCTGGTGGCGCGCGGGATGGAGCGCGGCGCGCTTCATTGGTGTGCTCAGGTGTTGAGCTTGCCGGGTTGGGAGCGGTTGTTTTTTGATCCGTGCGATGCGGATGATTTGGGGCTGGAGCTGACGTCTAAGATTCTTAGCTTTCCGGTGACTCAGTACTTCATTGCTGGCTCTGATGCGACCAGGGAGTCGTATTGGTCGAGCGATCAGGTAACGAGCATGAGGTATTTGTTGCAGGACATGGCAAAGATGGCTGCGTATCGTTTTTGGCCTGCGTATAACGATTTGGGGTTGTCGGCTCAGGATTTTGAGGATGAGTTGGTGGCTGATGCGGGGTTGTTGCGGCGGGTGCTGGGGTTGAGTTCGGCGTTGCCGGTATTTGAGGTGGATGAGCGCGTGGATTTGCCGGATGGGTTCAAGGGTTTGTTGCCGTATCGGCGTTCTGAGCGGACGAGTTTGGCTCGTCGTCGTGCGCTGGGGAAGTTGCCTCCTGCGGAGGTTTCGGGTGCGAGTGTGCTTGCGGGCCCGTATGGGTCGGCGCGGCATGAGGCGTGGTTGGAGCAGGAGCGTCAGCGCAATCTCTGAGGTCACCCATCAGTGATGGGGCGTTGTGTACGTGCGCTCTCGATCGCCCGCGTGATGTGCAGGGTTGGTGGCTTGGATGATCCGAGGACGAATATGCAGTGGTTGGAGCGTTCGGTGAATCGTAGCGTTGACACTCACACGCAATTTCGAATTCTGTGGCGGCGAAATGCCCAAACCCCTTCTCCAGGAGAAGAGAGTTCCGAGGGCGGGCGAGAGGACCCGTTCAGCGAACGGCATTCGAGGTGGAGGTGAACGCTCGTGCGACGAGTGGCCGACTCAGCGCGGGAAAGATCCGTTTGCTTCCTTGGTCCGGTCGGGCGGCGAATCTGTCCCGGCGTGTGGGTGCCACCCTGCTAGTGTCGGCTTTCCGGCCCAGCGGCGTTCCGAGTTCGCCCGGCCGACCCAACTGCCCGCAACACGAGAGGTTCTCATGTCGTTGACACTCACGGCTACCGACGCCGACACGCGACCTTACGAGGCGACTCTCCTCGACGGGGTTCTCTCCGAACGCAACGTTGCTGGAGCGACGTTCAACAACGGGTTGCTCCGCTTCCACAACGCGGCATCTGCCGAACTTGCGCAGCAGAACCTGTACGAATTCTTCGGCGATCGCGCCAGTGAGCTCACCCCCTTCGCCTTCGACTGGCGCGGCCGTCACTTCTGCCGGGTGCAGCTCGACGGCGAAGACATGGCGCTGCGGGCGGACAGTGCGTTCAATGAAGCGAGCCCCCTCACCGACTACGCCGGTACCGTCGCTTTCCTCCTCGACGACCCCGGGGCCGTCGAATTCCTTGAAGAAGCAGTGATGCAAGAAGCCTTCGCAGCCCTGCAGATCTTCGGCCTGCGATTCACCGACTGCATCGGCCTGAAGGTTCCTGCGTTCCTCGGAGGCGAAGAAACCATCGCCAACATGGAGGTCAACGACATGGACGTCTACTGGAGCTTCAACGCCCAGGTGTACAACCAAGTGAAAGACACGCCTCCCGGAACGCCGATCCGCCTCGGCTGACCGGCGCTCCCCATGCCCACACATCACGTCGACGAGGAGATACCAGCATGACCGACGACCAGCAGCTCCTGGCCAACCTTGAGCGGATCGCGACGCGCGAGGAGCTCGTCTGGAACGATGCTGCCGATCCGGATGAGCTCGAGAGCCTGGAGGCATCCCTCGGAATCGAGGTTCCGAGCGCGTACCGAAGGGTTCTGGAGTGGCACGACGGCACCGACGATCGTGAATTCTGCTCGATCGAGGAGTCCGTAGAGGCAGCCGAAGAACTCCTCGAGTTGTGGGAAGACGTCGTCGAGGAGAGCAACCTCGCCCCGAGCGAGCGCAACATCGAACCCGGCACCGGACGCGTCAAGGACGGTGACTTCGTCAAGGGGTGGGTGCCGTTCTACGACTACGGGACCGGAGCGTTCGACCTGCTCGACTGCAACCCCGGCCCGAACGGCTCACACGGTCAGGTCATCCACTACGACCCGGATGGCACGAACGCTGTCACTCACCCTACGCTCGCAGCCTGGGTAGCCGAGCGCGCCGCACACTGACGGCGACCCCACCTGCGCATCGCCCGTGCTTCGTGGCGATGCCGTCACCACACTGGAGAACTGCACCATGGCGTCGCACCACCTGACCGTCTTCGGTAACGAGGTTGCCCTCGACGGCCGCTCCATCGATGTTCCCGCGGGGGCCAACCCGCACACCATCGCCGTGCGAGCCGCCAAGGAGATGGCGAGTACTGGATCGAGACCCGGCGAGAGCGTGCACATCGAAGTACGCAACGATCAGGGAGTGTTCCCCTCGTCATCACGGACGGTGAAGTGAGCGCAGGCCGCGTCGAACCGACCGCGTCCGACGCAGGGTCCGCGGACACGGGCGAACCTGCCAACTCGCGCGGGATCGAATCTGCCACCGAGCCGTCCCGAGCAGAGCCAGCCGCCGGCACTATGCAGAGTCTCCACTCGGCCGAGGGCGCGAGTACGCCAAGAGCACCAGAACCGGCGGATGATGACGCGCCGGCGGCCACTGGCTGGAAGGACGGTGGTGACATCATGACGTCCCTGCGCTCGGCGTGGGCGGCCAACGCCGAAGTCCGCACCTGCCAGGCCCGCAGCCGGCCGCGAAGGCGTCCGACGTATCCAAGCGACACCTCTGTTCGCTCCGCCAGAGCCGCGCGCGCCTGACGCACACCAGCCCTTTGACCACACGTTCATCGGGAAGCACCGCACCGAGACGCCCACCCCGGCGCCCGTCGGCGGATTCGCGGGCGTTCTCGCCCAGTTCGGCATGGGTGGCCCGAGCCAGGCACAGCAGGCCGAGGAAGCGGACAAGATCGCCGTCTCGAAGGTGTGGACCCGGCCCAAGGGCAATGCCGTCGCCAACGGTAAGGGCGGCTCAGGCAAGACGCCGACGTCGCTGTACCTTGCTGCGATGTTTGCTCGCCTCGGGGGCGGCATGGTGTTGGTCGACGACAACAACACCTTCCGCGGTGCCGCCGGCTGGCAGACGGAGAACGCCGCGCACGGTGCCACGAAGGAAGACCTCATCGCCGCGCTACCCACCTTTGACGGGTCGGAGCGCGCGGCTGACATGGCGCGCTTCACCCACCACCAGACGACGGACCGCTGCGACGTTCTACAATCCCGCCCGCAGAAGCTGGCGCGCGACCAGGCGCTCGACGACGCTGAGTTTGATGCGATCCAGGAGTTGCTTCGTCGTTTCTATCGGGTTGTCGTGTTCGACTCCGGCAACGACGAGTCGGCACCGAACTGGCTGCGTATGATCCATCACAGCGACGCGCTCGTCGTGCCGACTGCCACCACGCCGAAGCACTGCGAATCAGCGAAGCTGCTGCTCGAGGCGCTCACGGCCGCCGGCGGGCACGGAGCCGAACTGGCGCGAAACGCGGTCATCGTCGTGTCGCACGCCTCGACGAACGACCCAGCTCCCGAGCAGGTCGCCCCGCGGTTCGAGGGCATGGCCCGTGAGGTGCTGACCATCCCGCACGACCCGGCGATGGCGCGCGAATGGTTGAGGTGGGACGACCTGGCTCCGCGCACGCAACGCGCGTGGCTCGCCGTTGGTGCAGCAATTGCCCGTGGCCTCGAGGAGTGACCTGTGACGCGTCTCGACCTGGTCGTCGACGGCGGGCGAGCCCTCGTTGACGGAACACCGCTTGAGCTTCCTCCCGGCGCGGATCCAGCCGCGGCCCTCGTGGCTCACGCGCAGGACCGAGCTCGAATCGAGGGGCCGGTGTTGGCGCACCTGCGCGACGGAGCGGGCACGGATGTGTGGGTGAACGTGGGTGCGGACGGTGCAGTGACTCCGGCGGAGGAACCGAACCTGGACTCTGCCCCGGTGTCGGCGCCCCCGACAGCCCTGAGTGCGTGGAGCACCGAGCCGCGGCAGCCGGGCGGGCGTGGCTGGAGCAATCGGTTCAAGCGCGATGACGTGGCACCTTCGCGGCGCGCCCTGCTCGACGGCGGCAGCGCGATCGGTGCGCTTGCACTGGCAGGCGGCGGGTGGGCACACGCCACTGCAGGCGATGACGAGCGGCCCCCGGAACCAGCCTCGTCGACACCCTCTCGCTCGGTGGTACTTCCTCACGGGCAGAACGCACCTGCGGGGTGGCTGGAGCAGGCAGTTTGGTCGGTCGAAGATGTCGCCGATCCGAAGCCGCAGGTCGATGTGCGTGACGGCGTGTTCGCCGTGCTCACCCAACCTCCCCGCACCGGAGCCGTCGAGGTCGTGGTGGCAGGTGCGCGCGATGGCCGCAGACGGTGGAGCAACACGCTCGAAGTAGGCGAGATCGTCACGGACGGCCCGTTCATCCTGAACCGGGACGGCAAGCTCATCGTCTTCGTGACGACGCCGAAGCGCCTTCTCGGCTGGGAGCTTCGAACCGGTGTTTCCTTCACGGATCACGCCTTCACCACGGAGGACGCGAGTGTCGGTTTCGACTTGTTGGGTGCCTGGATCGGCACCGGCGGACGGCGGTTCTACGGGTTGACGAAGAAAGGCCTGGCTCCGTTCGACATCCCGGACGAGGCATCGAGCTTCGGCACAATCGGTGACCGCATGTTGGTGGTCGATTCCGGGGCGCAGGCATGAAAGCTTGAGTCCGGGAAGCCAGACCCGAGCCCGTCAAGTTGCAGGGCCCCAAGGACGCCACGCCCGGCCGGGTGGTCGCTGTCACGGACGAAGTGCTAGTTCTGGCGTGGAACAGGTGGCGGAACGTAGCGCTGCGGGCATACGACCTCAAGACCATACGACCTCAAGACGCTCAAGCCCCGCTGGACGACGCCGTCGGAGCCGCGCTGGGAGGCATACCTCGGTACGGCTCGGATTGCGCCTGACCAGACTTGGGCCACTGTGGGAAACCGCCGTGTTGATCTCACCTCGGGCAAGGCATCCGTCATCGCAGCCAAGTGGACGCCTGTCGCCATCTCGGACGGCTTCGCGTGGGGTGACGATGGTTCATACATCCTCGCCTGTGACAGATCGGGCGAGCTCGTGTCGGGGAAGCCGACACACCGGTCCAACGAGACCGTGATCGTTGTGGCCGGGTACGGCGATCAGGCGTTCGTCACGTCCGCTGCATACGGAACGCCGACGTTGTATTCGTTGAACCGCGCTGTGTGACGGGTCGATGCGTGCGTCGGCCGACTGATGGCGCAGACAAGTTTCCCCCTCCCGAGTCCATCGATGGGTTCACGAGAGCTGGGACGGACCCGGCGTTGGAGACGTCTGCATGCGGCGACAGGTAACTCGGTCGTCGCGTGCACCAAGCCACCTCGACGTAATTGACCGACGCGAGGGGCGTGTCCGGCACCGATCGGTTCGTCAGCTTATGTTTGGTGGTGAACAAGCACGGCTCGACGTGAGCAGCATCTGTGCCACACTGCAGCATCGCTCAAGGGAACCCCGCCGCGAGCGACGACGACGTAGGTCGAGACCGCAAGGAGAATCGCAGCTGCGCTGCACGCCCGCGCCCGCGCCCGTGATCCGTATCCTTGACTCGACGCAGGGGAGGAGCAGGCATGGGTGAGATGTTCGCGGGCCGGTACGAGCTGGTCGACCAGATCGGCGAAGGCGGCATGGGGTCCGTCTGGCGCGTCCACGACCACAAGTCGCGCCGCCTCGTCGCAGCGAAACTGTTGCGCCAGTCCGACGCCGGATCGCTGCTGCGCTTCATGCGCGAACAAGGCATGCGCATCGAGCACAATCACGTCGTCACCCCCCTCGGCTGGGCCGGCGAGGACGGCCGCGTCATCTTCACGATGCCCCTCATCGACGGTGGCTCGCTCAGCGAACTCGTCAAGGAGAACGGCGCCCTGCCCTACCCGCTGGTCGCGGAACTCATGCGCCAGATCCTCGACGGACTCGACGCCTGCCACAGCGCCGGCATCGTGCACCGCGACATCAAACCCGCCAACATCCTGCTCGAAGCGACCGGCATGGGCCGCCCCTCGGCGTGGATCACCGACTTCGGCATCGCCGTCAGCGTCGACGCGCCCCGCCTGACGAGCAACGAGATGGTGCTCGGGACGCCCGGCTACATGTCGCCCGAGCAGGCCAAGGGCCACGACCCCGACCCGCGTCAGGACCTGTACTCCGCCGGAATGATGGGCCTGCACATGCTGACCGGCATCAAACCCGGAGCCAGCATCCGTGTCCGCAAGGACGACGTGCCCCCGCGCCCTGAGGGTATCCCCGACTCGCTGTGGAACCTGCTCGTCGCCCTCGCCGATCCCGTCGCCGACCGGCGGCCCGCCAACGCGCGCGACGCCCTCAGCTGGCTCATGCTCCCGGAGAACGCCTGGCAGGAATGGGCGGCCCGCCCGATCCCCGACCGCCTGCCCGAGATGACGACGTCAGGGGAGTTCGTCCGCCTCGAGGCAGGTGCGGCCGCCCGCGCCCTCGACGGGTTCACGGACTCCTCCGCGGCGCCCGCCACGGTCATCGACGGCGCAGCGGTGCGCCGTCGCCCCGCCGTTAAGGCGTGGATCGCGGCTCCGGCCGCTCTGGCGGCGGCCATCGCGGCAGCGTTCGCGTTCTGGCAGCCGTGGGGCGCGGGCGACGGCGCGTACGACCCGCAGCTCGCCAACACCGGCGGCGTCTGCGCCTACGCCGACGCCGGCACGACCGCCCAGACGACGAGCGGCAAGACCCTCACCTGCACCGAGAAGGACGGCTCGTACTCCTGGCAGGGCTGACGACGGCCGGCAGGACGCGGGCGGGCAAGACGTCGGCCTGCAGCGACAGGCGACGGCTCGAGTGCGTCTGATGGCGTCCGACGAGCGTCAGTGCTTCTCGCGGCGTCGCAGCACGTACCCGAGCCCGACGACCGCGCCGATGCCGAGGACGAGTGCGCCGCCCCACAGCAGCGGGTTGGCCGACGACTTGCCGACGCCGCTGATGTTGCCCGGCTCGGGCTGCTGCACCGCCATCGACGGGCCCGCGTTCGGCGTCCCCGTGACGCGCACGGACAGGACACTGTCGAACTCCGAGGAATCCTGCAGCTTCGGCGTCGACGACGACGGCGTCACGTCGAGCACCACGTAGTACCAGCCCGGGTCGCTGTGCCACTGCAGTGCGTCCGAGCCGCTCGAGTCGACGTTCGCGTTGCCGTAGTCGATCGGCGCGGTGTAGACGCCGAGATCCTTCGAGCCCGGATCCGACGACGACTCGAACAGGTAACCCGACGACGTCCCGGCGCCCGACAGCGTCGCGGAGACGAGGGAGGGGTTGAACATCTGCATCGACAGGTTGAGATCCTGCGACGGGTTGTACGTCGTGCCGTTCTTCGGCGCCTGCCAGCCGAACGACATGCGCTGACCCCACGACAGATGCACGCGGAAGAACATGCGCCGGCCGATGGGCGTCTTCACCGTGTACCCGCCGGGACGCAGGATCGTGGCGTTGGCGAAACCGTCACCGGCCGTCGCCGTCGTGGACGCCTCGAGCGCCTGCGTCGTCATGTCGGGCACCTCGCCCGCAGGCACCCTCACGGTGCCGTTGACGCGGGGCGTGCGCTTCACGGCGATCTGCACGGGCATGGGCGTGGCGTTGTCGCCGTCGATGGTGCGCTTGATCTCGAGCCGATACGACGTCGCGGCCAGGCAGGCGTCAGCGCCCGAACCGAGCGATGACGACGTGCGCGCAGTCTTGGCCTCGTCGACGTCGACGTGCGTCGCGAGCAACCCGGGCGTGCCGCTGCTCGTCAGCGAATCCGAGTCGGAACTGCACGTCGTGGCGCCGTCCGCTGTCGTCAGCGTGAGCTGCAGGCCCTGCGAACCGGAGTCGACGGACCACGCGTTGTCCTTCCAGCTCGCCGAACCGTTGATGCTGACGCTGAGGCGCTCGCCCTCGCCGCGCTTGACCTCGACGTACCGTGACGTCGCGTCGACGGGCAGCGTCGAGGAGTACAGCCCCGGCGCCAGCGGCGTGCCCTGGCCGGAGGCGAGGGACAACTCGACCGCGTGGCCGCCGGGAACGAATGTGTTCGTCGCGGGGTCCTCGCCGTACGCCGGTGCTGCCGCGAAGGCGGCCGCGCACGTCAGTGCCGTCAGCGATGCCGCGACGCGCGAGTTGCCCATCGTGTTCCTCCCCATGAGTTCGTGCGCTGACAGTGTCTCAGGTGATCAGGCGCACGGGGGCGTAAGCGGCCTTTCGATGCGTCGCCCTGCGCCGGACGCGGTGCGACCAGCTCTCGCCATCAGGGGTTGACGACAGGGCGGCGGATCAGGGTTTCCCCACGCGCCCGTGCGGTGGTCCCTGCTGATCGAGCCAGGTCAGGCTGCCATGTTCCACAGCTCGTGCCAGGCGACGCCGACCTCGGCGAGCATCTCGCGCAGCAGCGGCAGACCGAGGCCGACTACGGTGTGAGGGTCGCCCTCGATGCGTTCGACGTAGGCGCCCGCGAGGCCGTCGATCGTGAACGCGCCCGCCACCCACAGCGGTTCGCCGGTGGCGACGTAGGCGTCGATCTCCGCGTCGTCGAGGTCGGCGAAGTGGACGATCGTCGACGAGACGGCACCGAACGTCGCGCCGGTGCCCTCGACGCGGTCGTCGACGATCCAGTGACCGGTGTGCAGGGTGCCGCTGCGCCCCCGCATCGCCTGCCAGCGCGCGCAGGCGTCGGCGGTGTCCGCGGGCTTGCCGAGGATCGCACCGTCGAACTCGAGCACCGAGTCGCACCCCAGGATGATGCCGCCGTCCTCGATGAACGCGTCGGGCGTCTCGGCCGGAACCTCGTCCTGCGCGAGGACCGACGCGACGGCCTCACACTTCGCGTTCGCGAGCAGGAGCGCCACGTCCTCGGCGGCGAGTTCGCCCGGCCCGTCGTGCTGCGCGCGGGCGGCGACGACGACAGCGTCCTCGTCGACGTCGGAGACGAGGACGAACGGTTCGATGCCGGCGCTGCGCAGGGTCGCGAGGCGGGCGGGGGACTTCGAGGCGAGCACGAGGACGGTCATGGGCTCAAGAATATCGGCGCGCCGAGGCGGGCCGGACGCCCGTCAGCCCGGCAGGTTGTCGACGAAGCACCAGCGCCATTCCTCACCCGCCTCGAACGAGCGCATGACGGGGTGACCGGTCGCGCGGAAGTGCTTCGTCGCGTGTTGACCGGCGGAGGAGTCGCAGCAGCCGACGTACCCGCACTCGGTGCACATGCGCAGGTGCAGCCACGTCCGACCCTCTTCCAGGCAGCCCTGGCAGCCGTCGTGCGACTGGGGTGAGGCGTAGTCGTGCGCGGCCTTCTCCAGGTGTTCGCAGCCGCCCTGACGAACCTCCGGCGTGAGCAGCGGGCCTGCATCGCGCAGCCCGGCGTTGCGCTCCTCGGCGGTGACGATCATCGACTCCTCGATGTCGAGCTGCATCATGATGCTGTCGATGACCTCGTGGTCGACGCGGCCCTCGTTACGCATCTCGAGTGCCTTGTCGCGTTCGGCGTTGATCATCTTCTGACGCAGGATGCGGTACTGCTGCGTCGGGCCCATCGTGTCGTTGTTGCCGAGCAGTTCCCACTGCAGGTTCGCGCGGCGCATGTCCTGCTTCTGCAGCGACTTGATGATTGCCTCGGGGGTGTCCGCCAGTTCCGGGTCGTCGGCGAGGGCCTTGCGCATCGCCGCCTCACCGGCATCGACGGAGGCCTGCATGACCTGGGCGCGCGCGAGGGCGTCCTCACGCGGGTCGGGCGCGCGTAGCTTCATGAGGTTGGCGACGCGGCCGAGGGTGAAGCCCTGGATGACGAGCGTGCCGATCGTCACGACGAGCGCGATGAAGACGAGCGACTCGCGGTGCGGCGTCTCGGGCGGCAGCAGGAACGCGGCGGCGAGCGTCACCACTCCGCGCATGCCCGCCCAGCCTGCGACGGCGCCCTCGCGCAGGCTGAGGGGGCGCGAATCCCAGCGCGAGACCTTGCCGAGCCAAGCCGCCGCGATGATGAACATCGGCCGCACGAGCATGACGGTGACGAGGACGGCGACCGCGTACAGGCTGGTGCGTTGGAGGCCGAGGTCCGATGTTTGGACCTGGTCGATGATCATCGACACCTGCAGGCCGATGAGCAGGAACACCATGTTCTCGAGCAGGAACTGGATCGAGTTCCAGTTCATCCGCGATGCGACCCGCGCCTGCGCCGTGTTGTAGTACGGCGCCTTGAAGCCGAGCAGCACGCCGGTGACGACGACGGCGATGACACCAGATGCCTTGATCGCCTCCGCCGGGAGGTAGGCGACCCACGGCGTGATGATGCTGATCGCGACGCTCGTCACGGCGTCGCGGATGTGCTTCTGCACGAACTCCACGACGTAGAACGCGATGACACCGATGACGATGCCGCCGAGCGCCGCGATGACGAAGGCGAGGCCGGCCCTGCTCGCCGAGAACGACCCCGTCAGCGCGCTCACGGCGGTGCCGACGGTGACGAGGGCCGTCGCGTCGTTGAAGAGCGACTCGCCCTCGAGGACGGCGACGAGACGTCGCGGCAACCCGATGCGGCGGGCGACGGCGGTCGCGGCGACGGCGTCCGGGGGAGCGACGACACCGCCGAGCGCCATCGCGGCGGCGAACCCGACGGGCATGAGCCACCACGAGACGAGCCCGACGGCGAACGCCGTCACGAGGACGAGCAGGATCGACAGCTGGACGATCTGGAACACGTCGCGCTTGAGATCGATGATCGAGGTGCGGATCGCCGTCGCGTACAGCAGTGGCGGCAGGAACCCGAGCAGGATCACTTCGGAGTCGACGTGGACCTCGGGGACCTGCGGCAGGTACGACGCCACCGCGCCGATGGCGACGAGCAGCAGCGGCGCCGACAGGCCGACGCGGCGCGCGAGGACGGAGACACTGATCGTCGTCGCGACGAGCAGGAAGATGGGAAGAGCGATGTGCACGTCGACATTGTCGCGGATGGCGAGCGGATCCGCAGAATACGTCCGGCCGTCATGCGGGGCTCAGAGGATGAGGTGACTCAGGGCAGCATCCACGACAGGGCGTGCGCCTGCAGGTAGACGAGCGTGCACAGCACGAGCAGCATGCCGAGCGACCACAGCACGACGGCGCGGAAGATCTTCGACTCCTTGCCCTGCAGGCCGACGGCTGTCGCCGCGATGGCCAGCGACTGTGGCGAGATCATCTTGCCGACGACTCCACCGGAGGTGTTGGCCGCCGTCATGAGGTGCGGGTCGAGCCCGGCCTTCTCCGCGGCCGTCTGCTGCAGCGTCGAGAACAGGGCGTTCGCCGAGGTGTCCGAGCCGGTGACGGCGGTGCCGACCCAGCCGAGCACGGGCGACAGGAACGCGAACCACGCGCCCAGCCCGGCGACGAACGTGCCGATCGCGATGGTCTGGCCGGAGAAGTTCATGACGTAGGCGAGCGCGAGCACCGACGCGATCGTCAGCGCCGAGAAGCGCATCGTGTAGAAGCAACGCCCGATCTCCTTGAACGCCTCACCCAGCGTGAGCGGGAAGCGGCCGCCGCCGTCACGCAGGGAGTAGACGATCGCGACCATGAGCCCGGTGAGGAACAGCAGCGTGCCCGGGCTCGACAGCCACTGCAGCGTGTAGACGGTCGAGGAGATCGACTTGCCCTTGGCGTTGACGAGCTCGCCGTTGAGGCCCGGCCAGGGAATCTTGACGTCGGTGGCGCTGAGCTTCGCAGGGATGTCGACGCCCAGCTTCCACAGCTTCGCGATGCCGAACACGACGACGACGAGCAGATAGGGCAGCACGGCCATCCAGATGCGGGAGGCGCTGAGCGCCTCGGCGGGAACGGGCGCTTCGATGTCGAGGCTGCGACGCACGTCGTCGGCGCCCTTGGGCTTCCAGAAGCGCAGCAGGACGATGGCGGCCGCGAGCCCGACGAGCGAGGCGACGACGTCCGTCAACTCGTACGAGAAGTACGTCGAACACCACCACTGCGCGATCGCGAACGCGCCACCGGTGACGAGCGCAGCGGGCCACGCCTGGACGAGCCCGCGCTTGCCGTCGATGATCATCATGAGGAAGAAGGGAACGGCTATCGCGAAGAACGGTGCCTGGTGGCCGACGACGGCACCGATGTGCGCGGGGTCGAGGCCCGTCAGGTTCCCGGCGGTCGTGATCGGGATGGCGACGGCGCCGAACGCCACCGGCGCCGTGTTCGCGATGAGGCACACGACGGCCGTCTTGAGCGGCTTGAGCCCGAGGGCGAGCACCATCGTCGCCGTGATGGCGACCGGCGCGCCGAACCCGGCGAGGGCCTCGAGAAGGCCGCCGAAGCAGAACGCGATGAGCATGGCCTGGATGCGAATGTCGCCGCCGCCGATCGCGTCGAAGATCGAGCGCAGGTCGTTGAAGCGGCCCGAGATGACGGTGACCCGGTAGAACCACAGCGCCATGACGACGATCCACACGATCGGCACGAGACCGTAGACGGCGCCCTGTGTCGCCGACAGCAGGGCGAGGTGTGTCGGCATGCCGAACGCGACGACGGCGATGACGAGCGAGACGACGAGGCTCGCGAGGCCTGCGACGTAGGCGCTGGCCTTGGCGATCAACAGCATCGCGAAGAACGTGAGGAGGGGCAACGAGCCCACGAGAGCGGACAGCGCCAGGCTGTCGCCGACGGCGTCGGGGGTCGCGGTGTAGGTGATCACGCGGACTCCTTGCGGGGGTGGGGAGGCTGGCTCAGCTTTGGTCGGACCATTATTGGTCAGACCAAACTGTACATGATGCAGGTCACATCGACGTGATGCAGCTCTCGTTGCGTCTCGGACGGGGAGGGTTGTGGCGCGGCCGGCGCGAGCATGACGAAGCCCGGCATCAGTGAGGACCGATGCCGGGCTCGACCGGGCGGCGAGTGGGTGAGCGACAGACTGCGTGCGGCGTCAGCCCCCGATGATGCGCGGCGCGCCGCGGTAGGCGCGCACGTGGTTCCACGCCGCGATCTGCGCGTACGCCTTGTGCTTCGGGTTGCGCTCCCCGTCGTACTTGAGCGGGTCGGCCCAGCGTCCGCGCTTGACGAGCGCCGCGGCGGCGTCGCGCTCTGCGCCCTTCGGCAGCAGACGCGCGATGGTCTGCGGCGGCAGGACGGTGTAGACGAGGTCGTCGGACGGCGCCGGCGCGGTGACGGGGGAGTTCTCGACGAGGTCGCTGACGAGCTGCTCGGCGACGTTCGCCCCCGAACCGGTGGCGTAGTAGCAGTTGCGTCCGTAGCGCGGGTTGACCTCGAAGAACTTGACGGAACCGTCACGCGGGTCGCGGATGGCGTCGAGGTTGGCGAAGCCGTGATAGTCGGCCGTCTCGAGGATGCGGCGCGAGGCTTCGACGACGTCGGGCATGTCCTGCACGACCTGGACGTCGGGGATGCCGAGGTAGGCCGGGCGCGGATCCTGCAGGAGCACCCGCGACGTGCGCGCCAGCGTGATCTCGCCGTTCTTCGCGCGGTACATCGTGACCGACAGGATCTCGTCGCCGGGGATGAGATCCTGCGCGAGCATCTCGCCGGTGAAACCCGCGTCGACGAGGCGGGTGATGAGCGCGTCGAGCTCGTCGCGCGAGTCGACCTCGTACAGCTTCTTCTTGCCCGGCATCGACAAGGCGTTGTGCAGTGCCGAATCGGCGGGCTTGACGATGATCGGGTAGGGGAACGTGACGTCGTCGGCGCTCGGGCGCCCGGTGGCGAAGTCGAGGACGACGGTGCCCGGCGTCGCGACGCCCGCCTCGGCGCAGACGGCGTTGAAGTGGTTCTTGTCGGAGATGCGCTCGAGCATCGCGGGGCTCTCGTGTGGCACGACGACGTTGGTGCCGAGCGTGTCGCGCTTCGCCGACAACGACTGCACGTAGCCGTCGTTGTTCGTCAGCGGAATGATCGTCAGATCGAGGTTCTCAGCGGCAATACGGCGGATCTCGGTGAGGACGAGGTCGTGGTCGTTGATCGCGGCGAACCCGAGTTCTCGCGTGTCGTGGAACAGCGTTGAGTCGGCCGTCGCGCCCGTCGTGAACGGGACGACGAGGACGCTCGTCAGGCCGTAACGCTCGTGGAACGCGCGCGCCAGGGCGTAGCCCGAGAGGGTGAAGTCGAGCACGACCGGCAGCACCGCGGGAGTGCCGCCCTGACCCGGCGTCGCACCGCGTGCGGGGCCGGCGACCTTCGCGGCGAGGGCGGTGGCGGCGGACGAGGCGGTGCGCATCGTCCGCGACGGCAGGCTGCGAACGGTGCTCGGACCCTTGCTGCGGGCGTCACGCACGAGGGCCTTGGCCTTCGTCGACGCACGGTACGCGGAGAGCACCTGCGGGCGCACGACGAGATCCCACGGGCCCGGGACGTCACGCGCGCCGTCCTTGCCGAACTTGAGCTTGAAACCGTCGAGCGAGCTGAGCGCGGGCGCGCGGTCGCTGCCGAGACCCATGAAGTCGAACGTCGACGCGCCGCGGCTCTTCGCCGCGAGCATGCACTCCCAGACCATGCGGTTGGCAGCGAAGCTCTTGCGGGCGGCCGCGCTCGTCGCGGCGTAGAAGTAACGCGCCTCGCCGTCATAGATGGTGACGAGCGCCCACGCGACGACGGCGCCGCCCGCAGAGGTGTCTCGCACCGTGTAGAGGCGGCAGATGTCGGGGCCGAGCTGGGAGAGCATGTTGAAGTAGAACTGCGCGGGACGCAGGTCGAAGTGGCCGCGTTCGGCGGTCTCGGTGAAGACGGGGAAGACCTGCTCGGCGAAGTCCTGTTCGCTGATGCCCGTCTCGTCGGTGAAGACCAGGGCGTCGTTCTTGAGCCCGTACCGCAGGTCACGGCGGCCGTTCTTCGACATCGACGCCATCAGCTCGTCCTCGCTGAGCGAGAGGTCGAGCACGAGCGTACGGTCGTAGAAGACCTCGGTGAGCGGCTCGGTGAGGTCGGGCGCCGCGTGCGTGGCGTGCAGGCGGACGAGTGCCGCCCTGGGGTGCTCGGCCTTGACGTACGCTGCCAGGGCGTCGCGCAGGGCGCGCTCCTCAGCGGCGCTGGGCGCCGCGTGCGTCAGCCAGATCGGGGCGAACTTGCCCCACAGCTGCACCAGCGTGCGGCCGGCGAACTCCGTCAGGCTCAGTGCGGCGACGTGGGCGCCCGCGGCGTCGTGGACGAGCAGGTAGCGCCAGTGACGGCGGCCCGGCAGCGAATCGTCGTAGCGCGCCCACTCGGGCGACTGCTCGACGGGCACGCGCGCGCCCGCGTCGTGGATCGTCCGGACGAACTCGTCAGCGTCGACGGCGACGATCGAGTAGGGCGAGGTCGTGGCGAGGCTCGACTGGGTGGGCGACATGGTGGCGTAGCGCTCCGAAGGTTGGGGACATCGGCTTGCGCCAGCCTACCGGCGCCCCCGCTCCCACCCCGTCAGGCACGCATGGGGCCCGCCCCATCTGCGTTTTTCGTTCACATTCGCTCAGAGGCGCGAAGGTGGACGCGGTTCGCCGATGGGGACGCGAATCGCGAAGGTGGATAGGAATCGCAGGTGGGTCAGGGGGCGAGGATGGCGTCGCGCAGGACGTCGAGGCCGACGCCGCCGATGTCGAGGGCGCGACGGTGGAAGGCCTTGAGGTCGAAGGCTGCGCCCTCGCGACGACGCGTCTCCTCGCGCAGCGACAGCCACAGGCGCTCGCCGATCGAGTACGACGGCGCCTGCCCCGGCCAGCCGAGGTAGCGGTCGAGCTCGAAGCGCAGGAAGCCCTCGGCCATGTCGGCGTGCGCCGACAGGAATGCCCACGCCTTGTCGTACGTCCAGGCGCCCCCACCAACCTCGGCGGGAGCCTCGAAACCGCAGTGCACGCCGATGTCGACGATGACGCGCGCGGCGCGCAGCGACTGCCCGTCGAGCATGCCGAGGCGGGTGGCGTCGTCCGTGTGGAAGCCGAGCTCGTCCATGAGGCGCTCGGCGTACAGGGCCCAGCCCTCCGCGTGCCCGGATGTCCACGACCCCATGCGGCGCCACCGGTTGAGCAGGCCCGAGCGGTACATCGTCTGCCCGATCTGCAGGTGATGGCCGGGGACGCCCTCGTGGTAGACGGTCGTCAGTTCGCGCCACGTGCCGAACCGTTCGACGCCCTTCGGCACCGCCCACCACATGCGTCCGGGGCGGGAGAAATCCTCGCTCGGGCCGGTGTAGTAGATGCCGCCCGACGACGTGGGCGCGATCATGCACTCGATGCGACGCACCGGGTCGGGGATGTCGAAGTGCGTGTCCGCCAGAGCGCTGACGGCGGCGTCGGCGCTCGCCTGCATCCAGGCGCGCAGCGCGTCGGTGCCGTGCAGGGCGTACGCGTCGTCGGCGTCGAGGGCGGCCATCGCGCCCTTGACGCCGGCGCCGGGCGCGATGCGTTCGGCGAGGCGCGACATCTCGTCGGTGATGCGCGCGAGTTCGTCCTGACCCCAGCGGTAGGTCTCCTCGAGGTCGACTCGCGCGCCGAGGAACTCGCGGCTGTGCAGCGCGTACCGCTCACGCCCCACCCCGTCGTGCTCGGGCGCGCGCGGCAGCAGTTCGTCGCGCAGCCGCGCCCCTGCGTCGGCGTAGGCCCGCGCGGCGAGCGCGGCAGCCTCGCGCACCTCGTCCTGCACCGCGCTGGCATCGCCACCACCCTCGACGGCGGCGCGCTCGGCGAGCGAGAGGAAGTACCCGTCGCGTCCGCCGTGCTCGGCGCATTGCTCGCTGCAGCGTTCGATCTGGCGCTGCGCCGCGACGATGCCCTGCGACGCGGCGTGATCGAGCGACGCGAACCAGCCGTCGAGCGCCTCGGGGACGGCGCGCAGCCGGTGCGCGATCGTCTCCCAGTCCTCGTCGCTGTCGGTCGGCATGAGGTCGAAGGTGTCGCGCATCATCTGCAGCGGCGACGCGATGACGTTGAGGTCGGCGAGGTCGTAGCCGGCGTCATGGATCTCCTCGGCGAGCTCGAGGCGCTCCTGCAGCGCGGCGAGCGTCACGGCGTCCACGTCGTCCTGCGCCGACGCGGTGCGCAGCGCCGACAACGTCGAGCGACGCAGATCGGACGCGGCCGCGTAACCGTCGGGGGAGAAGTCGTCGAGCAGATGATCCTGGCCCGGGATGCCGAGCGCCGTTGCCTCGATCGGCGACAGCGCGACGGACGCGTCGAGGTAGCCGTCCGCGATCTCGTCGAGACGGGTCGTGGCGCGGGGCTCGCTCGAGGTGCTCATGTACCGATCCAACGCGACGCACGTCACAGCGCGCAAGTACATTGACGCCCATGACGACGCCGCCGATGAGTCCAGCTCACCCCGATCCTGACGCCCGGCCCGCTGCGGCGGGTGCGGTGAAGGCAGCGGCAGCGGGGCAGAGGGCGTCGGCCGAGGCCTCGGCATCGGGCTCGGAGGAGCAGGCGAAATCCACCGCGACGACGGCCGCGTCACCGACATCCGGCTCGGCGGAGTCCGCGAGCTCCACCGCGGCGTCCACGGACTTGGCTTCCACCTCAGCGGCGCGGGCCGACGCCACGTCACCCACCGCAGGTGGAGAGCTCGTCGTCGTCGGTGTCCAGATCGGCCGACCAGAGGTGTGGGATGCGAAGAAGCACCGCACGGGGATGCGCAAGCGACCCGTCGCGAGCATCGGCGTCGCCGACCCCGGCCCGCGCGAGGCGGGTGGGCGCAGCGGCGTCAGCGGTGACCACGTCGGTGATCTCGAGCATCACGGGGGCAGCGAGCAGGCGGTGTACGTGGTCGCGCGTGAGGAGCTCGACCACTGGGGCGCCGAGCTGGGGCGTTCGATTCCCGACGGGGCCTTCGGCGAGAACGTCACGACGCGGGGCGTCCGCGTCGACGACGCCGTCATCGGCACCCGCTGGCGCATGGGCACCGCGCTGCTCGAGGTGACCGGCCCCCGCGTTCCCTGCCGAACCTTCGCCTGGGCGATCGACGAGCCGCGCTGGGTCAAGCGCTTCACCGACCACGGACGGCCCGGCGCGTACACCCGCGTCGTCGAGCCCGGGACGATCACGGCGGGCGACATGGTCGACGTCGTCGACGTGCCCGAGCACGGCGTCACCGTCGTCGACGTGTTCCGCGCCTACACCGGCGGTGCCCGCGCGATCATCGAACGCGTCGTCGCGGCCGGCGTGATGGCGCCGCGCTACCAGGCCAAGCTCGAAGCCAAGCTGCGCTGAGCATCATTGCCCGCAATCGCGTCACCTCTGACGCGATTCCGGGCAACGATCATCCGCCGAAGGCGAGCCTCAGCGCGGCAGGCGCGATTCGGCCCAACTGCGCGGACGGGCGTGGCGGACGTGCGCGGGGCGTCCCCACATGGAACGCACCGGGGCGGATGATTCAGTGCCCGACGCCGCAGCCGCTCGCGCCAGGACGACAGCAGTGACGGCGGCGATCTCCTCGTCGGTCGGCGCGCCGCTGACGAACCGGATCGTCGGGCGCGGGCTCTCGGTTGCCTCGCTCACAGCGGGATGTTTCCGTGCTTCTTGGGCGGCAGGTCCTCGCGCTTGTGACGCAGCGCCCGCAGCGCCTTGACGACCTGGACGCGCGTCTCGTGCGGCGGGATGACCGCGTCGACGTAGCCGCGGTCGGCTGAGATGTACGGGTTGGCGAGCGTGTCCTCGTACTCGGCGATGAGCTGCGCGCGACGCTTCTCGACGTCCTCGGCGCTGCCGTTCTCGGCGACCGCCGTCAGCTCCTTGCGGTACACGATGTTGGCCGCGCCCTGCGCACCCATGACGGCGATCTGCGCCGTCGGCCACGCGAGGTTGACGTCGGCGCCGAGGTGCTTGGACCCCATGACGTCGTACGCACCGCCGTACGCCTTGCGCGTGATGACGGTGACGAGCGGCACCGTCGCCTCCGCGTAGGCGTAGAGCAGCTTCGCGCCACGGCGGATGATGCCGCCCCACTCCTGGTCGGTACCGGGCAGGAAGCCGGGCACGTCGACGAGCGTGAGGATCGGGATGTTGAACGAGTCACAGAAGCGGATGAAACGCGCCGCCTTCTCGCTCGCGTTGATGTCGAGCGTGCCGGCGAGCTGAGCCGGCTGGTTTGCGACGATGCCGACGCTGTGCCCCTCGACGCGCGCGAGCCCGCAGATGATGTTGGGTGCGAACAGCGGCTGCACCTCGAGGAAGTCGGGGCCGGAGCCCGCATCGTCAGGATCCGCGGGGTCGACGACGGCGGCGATGACGTCGTTCATGTCGTAGGCGAGGTTCGCCGAATCGGGCACGAGCGTGTCGAGCGCGCGGTCGGCGTCGGTGATCTCGAGGTCGGCGGTGACCTCGAACGAGGGCCCCGGGTCCATGTTGTTGCTCGGCAGGTAGCCGAGCATCGCCTTGACGTACTCGATCGCGTCGTCCTCGTCGCTCGCCATGTAGTGCGAGACGCCGGAGCGCGAGTTGTGCGTGTGCGCGCCGCCGAGCTCCTCGAAGCCGACGTCCTCACCCGTCACCGTCTTGATGACGTCAGGGCCGGTGATGAACATGTGCGACGTCTGATCGACCATGACGGTGAAGTCGGTGATCGCGGGGGAGTAGACGGCGCCACCGGCGCAGGGGCCCATGACGAGCGAGATCTGCGGGATGACACCGCTCGCGTGCACGTTGCGACGGAAGATCTCGGCGTAGAGACCGAGCGCGACGACGCCCTCCTGGATGCGCGCGCCGCCCGAGTCGTTGATGCCGATGACGGGTGCGCCGAGCTTCATCGCGAGATCCATGACCTTGCAGATCTTCTCGCCGAAGACCTCACCGAGGGAGCCGCCGAAGACCGTGAAGTCCTGACTGAACACGCAGACCGTGCGCCCGTCGACCGTGCCGTAGCCGGTGACGACGCCGTCACCGTAGGGGCGGTTCTTGTCCTGCCCGAACTGCGTCGAGCGGTGACGCGCCAGGGCGTCGAGTTCGACGAACGAGCCCTCGTCGAGCAGCCGTTCGACGCGCTCACGAGCCGTCAGCTTGCCCTTGGCGTGCTGCTTCTCCACCGCGCGGGCCGAACCGGCGTGCACCGCCTCCTCCGTGCGGTTCGCCAGATCCTTCAACCTTCCGGCCGTGGTGTGCAGATCGAGGGAGGTGTCCGGGGGCACGTCGTCGAGCGTCATGGGCGACAGCCTAACCTTGTCACGTGACCTCGAACACGAACTCGTCAGTAGCCTTTTCGCCAGGGATGGCGCGGGATCTGCGTGCCGACGGGTGGGCTCGCGTCGACCTGTTCGACGAGGTCGATTCGACGAATGTGGTCGCCCTCGACACCGCCGAGCGCTGGCACCTCGTGGCCGCCCATCGCCAGCGCGCCGGGCGCGGACGCCTCGATCGGGCCTGGGTGACGCCCACGGGCGCCGCCGTCACCGTCTCGATGACGCTGCCGCTGCCACGGGACGCGGCGACGTGGGGTTGGGTGCCGTTGTTCGTCGGTGACGCCGTGCGCGCCGCCCTCGCGCAGCTGGCCGACGAGCGCGGGGCGGACGTCGAGTTCGTCACGAAGTGGCCCAACGACGTCCTGGTGTGGGATGACGACGGCGTCGAGAGCGGCGCCGACGCCGACGCCGGCCCGGGCACCGGCGGGGCGAGCGGCGACTGGCGCAAGGTCGCCGGCGTCCTGTGTCAGGTGGCGTCGGGCAACCTCGTCGTCGCGGGCGTCGGGGTGAACGTGGCTCAGCAGCGCGGCGAGTTGCCCGTCGACACGGCGACGTCGACGTCACTCGTCGGGTTGGACGCCGCGCGTGACGAGGTGCTCGCGGCCGTCGCTGCGCACGTCGCCCGTGCCGCGCGTGCCTGGTGCGAACCCGTGGCGCTCGCGGCCGCCCGCGAGAGCGTGCGTCGACACTGTCGCACGATCGGCAGCCTCGTCGACGTGCACACCCCCGACGGCAAGGTGGCGCGGCGGCGAGGCGTCGGCATCGACGACGGCGGGCGGCTCGTGACGACCGTTCCCGGTGCGCGTCCAGGCTCAGCGCCTACGATGGCGTACTCGGTGGCGGACGTCGTGCATGCCCGCCTGGGCGGCCGCGCGGAGGCCGGCGAGCCACACGGGCGGAACGCCGACGAGTGATCGGTACGAGGCAGAAGGCGAGACGTGATGGCTGACCCGGTGTCCCACCTCGATTCCGACGATTCGATGTTCATCGACGCGGTCGAGCGACGCCTCATGGGCGCGCCGCGCCGCTACAAGCGCCGTGACCTGTCGACGCACGCCGGGGTCGACGCCGACGACACCCGTCGCGTGTGGCGCGCTCTCGGTTTCGCCAACTCGCGTGAGGCGGACGTCGCGTTCTCCGACACCGACCTCGACGCCCTGCGCGCGGTGTCCGCGATGACGGCCGCGCACGATCTCGACGTCGACACCCTCCTCGGGCTGGCGCGTGCGCTGGGGCGCACGACCGATCGACTCGCGATGTGGCAGGTGCAACTCGTCGTCGACATGCTCGCGCAGCGTGACGGCGGCCCGCGCGGCGGCAAGCCCCTCGCCCGCGCCGCAGCGGAGGAGATGGCGAGCCTCGTCGACGACCTCGAGCCGTTGCTCCTCTACGTGTGGCGCCGCAACGTCGGCGTCGCCCTCGCGCGCCTGCTGGCAGACGCGCAGCCCGAGACGCACCTCGGTGTCGTGCGCACCGTCGGTTTCGCCGACCTCGTCTCCTTCACGCGCCTCGCGCGTCAGCTCAGTGAGAGTGATCTCGCGGCGCTCGTCACGCGGTTCGAGGCGGTCGCCTCGGACATCGTCAGCGAGCACGGGGGCGCCGTCGTCAAGACGGTCGGTGACGAGATCCTCTTCTCGCACCAGGACCCGGAGGGCGCCTCGCGCATCGCGCGTGCGCTCAAGGAGATGTCGGAGGTCGACGACCTGCTGCCGCAGATGCGCGTGGGCCTGTCGACGGGTCGCGTGCTCGCGCGTCTCGGCGACATCTACGGCACGACGGTCAACCGCGCCGCACGCCTGACGAACGCCGCCGCGGCGAGTCAGATCCTCGTCGACGAGGCAACGGCCGACGCGCTGCGTCACGACCCGGAGTCGACGCTGCGCGCGCACGAACCGTTGGAACTCGCGGGTATCGGCCTCAGCGCGGCCTGGATCCTGCTCTGACGGACCTTTCTGAAGCACTCTGCTCAGGACGAATCCTGCTGGACGGATCGGGCGTCGGACGCCTGCGGGTGAACGCCAGGTGACGATTCGGCGACAAAGCCCTGCTGTATACATTTCTGTCAAGTCGGCTGGATGGGCAACTGACAATTCGTCGGTCCGCAAGGCACCGCAGGGTATGCCGGGCTGCCTATAGTCGTGCTCATGAACGACGTCCTGGTCGCCCGCGGGGGTTTCGGCGACGACACGGCTCTCATGCGCATGAGCCACGCAGCACACCTCTCGGTCCGCACCGTGGAGGGCACGCTCGAAACCGTGACGCCCGAATCCGTCGGAACGGCGACCGCGTGCATCGTCTTCGCGGCGAACTGCCGCCGCGTCGACGGCGACGCCGACCTGGGCGGCGGCGCCACGGCCGCGCCCGACGGGGGGCG